>NZ_JBEZJL010000001.1:158139-263495 GCF_040651755.1 Actinomadura sp. NPDC048394
CGTCCTCAGCGTCCGCGGAGACGCCTCCCGCATCTGCCGTGACGTCCTCTGCGTCCGCGAAGACGTCTGCCGCATCTGCCGTGACGTCCTCTGCGTCCGCGAAGACGTCTGCCGCATCTGCCGTGACGTCCTCTGCGCCCGCGAAGACGTCTGCCGCATCTGCCGTGACGTCCTCTGCGCCCGCCGAGACGTCCGTCGCGTCCGCCGGGACGTTCTCCGCGTCCGCTGAGGCGTCCTCTGCGTCCGCTGAGACGTCCTCCGCGTCCCTTTGGGCGTCCTCAGCGTCCGCGAAGACGTCTCCCGCGTCCGCCGAGACGTCCGTCGCGTAAGTCGGGGCGTCCTTCCTGTTCCTTGGGACGTCCTTCGCGTCTGCGGAGACCGTCGGGACGTCCTTTGGGCGTGCGGGAGCGTGCCCGGGGGCGTCCTTGGGGGTGGCCGGGGGCGGGTCGTGGTCGGGGGGCGTCACGGGCGGGGGCTCGTCGGGGCGGGGGTCAACGCGTCTTCTGCACCGCGTCGCCGATGGCCTTCACGAACTGCGGCAGGCGGGGGCCCCAGCGGGAGGCGAGGTCGTCGTCCAGCGGCACCACGCCGCCGTCCTTGACGGCCTTCAGGTCCTGGAAGCCGGGCCGCTTGGCGAGCGCGGCGGCGCTCTGGCCGCAGCACTTGGTGTCGGCGAGGAAGATCAGGTCCGGGTCCTTCTTGACGAGGTACTCGCGGGAGAGCTGCGGGTAGCCGCCGCTGCCCTTGTCCGCCGGGTCCGCGACGTTGCGGAGCCCGAACAGGCCGTACACCTGCCCGGCGAACGTCTGGGACGTCACGGTGTGCAGCTGGTTGTCCAGCTCGTGGTAGTAGGTGAGGCCCTTGCCCTTGGTGGACGCGGCGACGGTCTTCTGGATGTCGGCGCGCATCCCGTCGGTGACCTTCTTGGCCTCGGCGGCGTGCCCGGTGGCGAGTCCAAGGTCGGTGATCTCGTCGTAGGCGTCGTCGAGCTTGGCGGCGGCCGGTTCCAGCAGCACCGGGACCTTGACCTTCTCCAGCGCCTTGACGATGCCGTCCATGTCGTTGGACAGCACGACGAGGTCGGGCCGGTACTTGATGACGGCCTCGGCGTTCGGCTTGAAGGCGGACAGCTGCGTCCGGGGGGCGCCGGACGGGTAGTCCGAAAGGCTGTCCACGGCCACGACCTGCGAGCCGGCGCCGATGGCGAACAGGGTCTCGGTGTGCGTGGGGGACAGCGACACGATCCGCTTGGGGTGGGCGGGAACGGCCACCGCGCCGTTGCCGGCCTGGACGGTGACGGTCTCCGCGCCGCCGTCCGAGGACTTGGTCTTGCCGTCGCCGCCGCATCCGGCGGCGAGCGTCACGGCGGCGGTCACGATGGCCGCGCCGAGGACGCGCACGGGTCTCACAGGAGCCTCCTGGCTGCCGGGAAGCCGCGGCCCGTCATGACGGATCGCCCTTCCACGAGGTCGAGAGTCGTCGGCGCGCGCGGAGGCGACCTGGCTCGGCCTCTTCGACAGGGGCACCACAGTTGCGGGACAGCGCCGGGTTCGCACCGGACTTCGCTCCAGGGCGCGCTTGAAGTGCAACGTTATCAGCCGCCTTATCCGGTTTCGCTCCCGGATCGGAGTGAGTACTCACTTCGGCCTTGACGGAGTGAGTACTCACTCCGTACAGTGGCGGCCATGGAGGCCAAGAGCAGGCGGCGCGCTCCCGGGATGAGTCCCGAGCAGCGCCGCGAGATGATCGTCCGGACGGCGCTGCCGCTCGTCGCCGAGCACGGCACCGCCGTCACCACCGGCCAGATCGCCCGCGCCGCCGGCATCGGCGAGGCGACGATCTTCCGCGTGTTCGCCGACAAGGACGAGCTGCTCGACGCCTGCGTCATGGAGGCGCTGCGCACCGACCACGTCCTCGCCGAGATCCAGGAGATCCCGCTCGACCAGCCCCTTTCCGGCCGGCTCGCCGAGGCCACCGCCGCGATCCAGGCCTACCTCGGCCGCATGGGCATGGTCCTCGGCGCCCTGCACGCCACCGGCCGCCGCGACCGCGGCTCGCACGGCGGCGGCGAGGCGGCCGACGCCGCGATCGACCGCGCGTCCGCCATGGCCCGCACGCGGGGCGCGCTCGCCGAGCTCTTCGAGCCCGACCGCGACCGGCTCCGGCTGTCGGTCGAGGAGACCGCCGGGATGTTCATGGGCCTGGTCTTCACCTGGAGCCGCCCGCCCACCGGCCCCGAGACTCCGGCGCCCTCGCTCGAGGAGTACCTGGACGTCTTCCTGCACGGCGCGCTCACCGGCACGACCCCCGAAGGGAGCCCCGAATGACCATCACGCTCAACCACACCATCGTCACCGCCGCCGACAACGACGAGGCCGCCCGCTTCTTCGCGGGCGTCATGGGCCTGACCTACACCGGGCCGCACCCGCACGCCCGCCACTTCGTGCCGATCAAGGTCAACGACGGCCTCACCCTCGACTTCCTGACCGTCGCCTACCCGCAGGGCCACCACCTGGCCTTCGACGTGGACGCCGCCACCTTCGACGCGGTCGTCGACCGCCTCGACGCCCGCGAGATCCCCTACGGCGACCAGCCCGCCCACCCCGACAACGGCCGCGTCGACACCGCGCATCCGCTCGGCGCCCGCGGCCTGTACTTCTCCGACTCCAGCGGCAACCTCTACGAGCTCATCTCGTCCTGACGCCGGGCCTTGTCAGGACGCGAGCGACTTCAGGAACGTGCGGGTGCGAGTCCGGTCCTCGCCGGGCATGAACTCGCCCGCCACGAACTCGGTGACCCCCGCCGCGGCCAGCTCCTCCAGCCGCGCGCCGACCGCGTCCTCGTCGCCGATGATCGCGAGGTCGGCGGGGCCTTCGGCGCCCTCCCGGTCCATCATCGCCCGGTAGGACGGCAGCGTCCCGTACACCTCGAACGCCTTCGCCGCCCGCTGGCGCGCGCGCTCGGCATCACCGGTGACGCACACCGGCAGGACGCAGACGATCCGGGGAGCGGGACGTCCCGCCGCCTCTGCCGCCGCCGTGATGGTCGGCGCGATGTGGTCGCGGACGGTGGCGGGACCCGTCATCCACAGGACGGTCCCGTCGGTGCGCTCCGCGGCGAGCCGCAGCATCTTGGGCCCGAGCGCCGCGAGCAGCACCGGGACCCGGCCCTCGTTCGGGACGGTCAGCCCGATCTGCCCCCGCAGGGTCTCGCCGGTGAACGACGCCGTCTGGTGGTCGAGCAGCGGCAGCAGTACCGAGAGGTATTCGTCCATGTGCCGCAGGGGACGCCCGAAGTCGTACCCGTACATGTCCTCGATGACGACCTTGTGCGACAGGCCGATGCCGAGGGTCAGCCGTCCCTCGCCGAGGGCGAGCGCCACCGTCCGCACCTGCTGGGCCAGCGCCGCCGGATGCCGCGGATACGTCGGCACCACGGCGGTCCCAAGCTCGATGCCCGGCACCCGGCTTCCCGCCACCGCGAGCGCGGTCAGCGCGTCCACGCCGAAGATGTTCGACATCCACGCCGAGGCGAAGCCGTCGTCGGCGGCGTGCCGCACGTCGTCGGCCAGCTTGTCCAGCGCGTCGGGACCGCCGCGCTCGCCGAGGGAAACACCGATGCGCACGAGGACCTCCCTGGTCTGCGTCCTGTCCCGATCTTGGCACAGAGCGTGGTCAGGGCCGCCGGGCGGGGTCGCGCGCGGCCCGGTCCCGCGCCTCCATGAAGAAGTCGTGCAGCGCCGTCGCGCCGGGCAGCAGCCGGACGGGCCGCGCCGCGCCGAACGGGGCGTTCCAGAACGCCCCTTGCCTGGGCTTCCACGGTCCCGCGTACGCGTACGGCTCGCCGAGGAAACCGTCGCCGGGGGATATGCCGTAATTGACCTCGTCCAGCGTGAGGCCCAGGTCGAAATGCTCGGGCCACAGCACGGGCGCGGCGCCCGGCGCGAGACGGACCAGCGCCTCGTGACCGCGGGCGAAGCACTCCTCGAGGTGCGTCGCGGCGCCCGCGTCGACGCCGAGCGTCTCGTCCAGCCCGACCCCGCTGCCGTCCTTGTAGAGGTCCTGCGGCGCGCCCGCCTCGATCCCCGCTGCGGCGGCAAGCTCCCCGCACGTCGCGCCGTTCAGCGGGATCGTCCTGTCGCCCGCGACGAGCTCGGCGCCGGCCACCCGCAGCTCCGGCGCCTGCACGGTCCCGAACCCGCCCTCCGCCACGCGCAGCCGGATCGTCCCGCTCGCACGGTGCTGCGGGCCCGCGAGCAGCAACTCCGCGACCCCGTGCAGCGAGCGGCGCGTCGTCCCCAGAGCATCCGGATCGACGGTCATGTCCCCATCCTTCGCCTGCGGTCGCCCATCAGTGGCGTTGTCCCACCCTCGCATCCCCGCGGCGGCCGTCACAAACCGTCCGGATCCTGATGCCGCTGCCCGTAGCGCTCCGCCAGGTCCCGGTCGATCTCGGCCCACCGGCGATGCCGCTCCGCCGACTCCAGATGCGCCAGCGCCTCCTCGGGATGGACGGTCGCCATGTCCTCCAGCATCGCCGCCGCCCTGTCATGAGCGAACGCGGAGGACAGCACGGACCGCAGCGCGTACTCGCCGGCGCCGCGCCCCGGCGAACGCCCGGCACGCGAACGCGACACCTCGACGGCCCGCGGCTCGCTCGCCCGGACCTCCGGGGCCCGATCGCCCGCCCAGGCCCCCGCCTTCCGCCGCGGCCCCTCGCGCGCCGTCAGGCGCAGCGCGCGGTCTTCGCCGCCCATACCGGCCATTCCGACCCGCGAGCCCGTGGCTCCCCCAGCGCCCCCGACACACCGGCTACCTACCCACCCACCTGCACGTTCAGCCCCACCCGCCGCACTTGTCACCGGGGGGCCGGATGGCCGCGCGGAGCGCGATGACCGATCATGGAGGGGTGGTGACTCCGGAACCCGTGACGCTCCAGGCCGCCGACGGCGTGCGGATCGACGCAGGACACCTCGGCGGGGACGGCGACCTCTGCTTCGTGCTCGCGCACGGCTTCACCTGCTCCTGGCGGCAGCCCGCGCTGCGCCGTATCGGCGCGGTCCTCCACCGCTACGGCGGCGTCCTCGCCCTGGACCTGCGCGGCCACGGACGGTCCGGCGGGCACTCCACGGTCGGCGACCTGGAGGTCCTCGACGTGCAGGCCGCCGTCGCCGCGGCGCGCGTCCGGGGATACCGGCGCGTCGCCGTCGCGGGCTTCTCGCTGGGCGGCGCCGTCGCCATCCGGCACGCCGCGCTGCACGGCGCCGTCGACGCCGTCGTCTCCGTCAGCGCGCCCGCCCGCTGGTACTACCGCGACACCGTCCCCATGCGCCGCGTCCACTGGGTCATCGAACGGCCCCTCGGACGCCTCGCCGTCCGCCTCGCGCGCGGGACCCGCATCGCCGCGAAGGGCTGGGACCCCGTCCCGGAGGCGCCGCACGAGGTCGCCGCGCGCATCGCCCCCGTGCCGCTGCTGATCGTCCACGGGGACGCCGACGCGTTCTTCCCCACCGAGCACGGGCGGCAGCTGTTCGACGCGGCGCGCGACCCGAAGGAGCTGTGGATCGAACCGGGCTTCGGGCACGCGGAGGTCGCCGCGACCCCGGACCTCATCCATCGCATCGGCGCCTGGGCGGCCTCGTCCGCCACCGTGATGCGTCCCGACGCGGCGCTCTGACGACCCGGCCGCGCCGCTCTGACGTCCCGGCCCCGCCGCTCTGACGTCCGGGCCACGCGGCGCCGTGGCGGTCAGCGTTTCTTCTCGAGGCCGTCGACGAGGCTCCGGAGACCGAACTCGAAGCGGTCGGTGAGGCGCGGGGCGAGGAGCTCGCCCGCGACCGCCACCAGGTCGGGGAAGCGGTCGGCGGGCAGTCCCTCCAGGTAGCGGGACACCTCCGCGAGCCGCTCCCCGTTGTCGGGCCCCTTGCCGAACGCGATCTCCTGGACGGCGAACCCCGTCACGTAGAACATCAGCAGCAGGTACCCGTAGCCCGCCATGCGGTCGTCGAAGCCCGCACGGCGCAGCAGCCCGATCACGTGGTCGGCGAGGCGCAGCCCGTTGGGGCCGAACGGGAGCCGGCCCGGCAGCAGGCGCGTCGCCGCCGGATGCGCTAGCAGGACGCGGCGCAGGTCGAGGCCGATCTCGATGAGCCGCTCGTCCCAGGGCTCACCGCCGTCGCCGTCGCCGTCCGGTAGCGGGCACTTGCCGACGACGGTGTCGACGAGCAGGTCGAACAGCTCGTCCTTGCCGCTGACGTGCCAGTACAGCGACGGCGACTTGATGTCGAGCGCCGTGGCGAGCCGGCGCATGCTGAACGCGTCGAACCCGTCCTCGTCCAGCAGCCGCAGGGCCGCCCGCACGATCTCCGCGCGGTCCAGCCGCGGTGCCGCGGACGTCTCCGCGCCGCGCGCGAAGCCGTAGTCCCGGCCGGCCATCAGAGCATCACCATGGCTCCAATCTAGCAGTGCAAGGTTATCCCTATCAGTGTTAGATTCCCTCTAACGGTGCTAGGGAAGGAGTCGCATGGTCGACCAGAGACCGGCCGCGGAGATCGCCGGCCACCAGGACGCGAGGACCGGATGGTGGCCACTGGCGGCGATCGTCGCCGCCGTCTTCATGCTCATGCTGGACGCGACGGTGGTGACCGTCGCCATCCCCGACATGCGCCACGACCTGCACGCCGGCCTCGGCGACCTGCAATGGGTCATGAACGCGTACACGATGGCGATGGCCGCCTCCCAGCTCACCGCCGGAGCGTTCGCCGACCGCTGGGGACGGCGCCGCTCCTTCCTCGCGGGCGTCACGCTGTTCGCCCTGGCGTCCCTCGCCTGCGGCCTCGCGCCCACCACCGCGACCCTCATCGCGGCCCGCGCCGTCCAAGGACTCGCGGGCGCGCTCATGTTCGCGACCACGCTCGCGCTCATCGCGCAGTGCTACACGGGACAGGCCCGCGGCGTCGCGTTCGGCGTCCGCGGCACCGCCGCCGGGCTCGCCGTCGTCCTCGGCCCCGTCGTCGGCGGCGCGCTCGTCTCCGGGATCGGCTGGCGCTGGGTCTTCCTGGTGAACGTGCCGGTCGGAGCCGTCACCCTGGCCGTGGGCGCCCGCTCGCTGCCGCGCGAGGAGACCGCCCCCGAACGGCGGCGCATCGACCTCGCCGGGCCCTGCCTGCTCGCCGTCTCCCTGTCCCTCCTGGTCCTCGGCCTGCTGCGGGTCGAGGACCACGGGTGGGGGAGCGCCCGGACCGGACTCGTCCTCGGCGCCTCAGCGGTGGCGCTCGCGGCGTTCCTCGCCGTGGAGAGCCGCCTGACCGACCCGATGCTCGACCTCCCGCTCTTCCGGGACCGCGCGTTCAGCGGCACGCAGATCGGGTCGTTCACCGTCCAGGCGAGCGTGTTCGCCCTGCTCATCTACGTGTCGCTGTGGTTCCAGGACCAGCTCGGCTTCTCGGCGCTCAAGACCGGGCTGTGCTTCCTGCCCCTCGTCGTCCCCATCCTCGTCGCCGGCCCGATCGCCGGCGCCGTCATGGACCGCCTCCCCAGGGGACCGCTCGTCTCCGGCTCGCTGGCGCTCCTCGCCCTCGCGATCCTGCTCATGCACGGGCTCGCACCCGGCTCGTCCTGGACCCACCTCGTCCCCGGCATGGCGCTCGCCGGCCTCGCCTGCGGGATCGCGCTGCCGACCCTCGGTGGCCTCGCCGTGGACGTCGCGGACCGGTCCCGGCTCGGCATGGCGTCCGGCGTCAACAACACCGTCATGCAGGTCGGATCCGCCGTGGGGATCGCGGTGTACGGGGCCGTGCTGAGCCGGCACCGGGTGTTCACCGACGGGCTGGACGCCCTCTTCGCCACCGCGTCCGCCGTCGCGTTCTGCGGAGCCGTCCTCACTGCGATTCTCCTTGCCCGGAAACGGCTCTGACCTGCACTGACAGGAGGTTATCCACATTTTCGCGAGCCCCTTACGGGGCGCCGGCGGGTCGGCATCATCGGTGAACATGAACGGATTCGGCATCACCTGGAAAAGGACGGCCGGCGGCCCGGCCGTCCCCGTCGGCCCCGGCGTCTACTTCACCCCCGGCACCGGCACCTCCCTCACCGCCCGCGCCGCGGCCCTCAGCAGCCTCCTCCCGCCGGACGCGGTCATCGCCCGCCGCACCGCCGCCTGGATCTGGGGCATCGACGTCCTCCCGCCCGGCGTGAACGAGACCGACTGGGACGTCGAACTGATCACCCCGGCACCGGCCGAATGCGCGACGGGCCCGCCCGTCCCCGACCACGTGGACCTGCTGCCCGGCCACGTCCAGGAGCAGTCCGGCGTACGCGTCACCTCCCGCGCCCGGACGGCCCTCGACTGCACGCGCTGGCTCCCGCGCTCCCAGGCGGTCGCCGCACTGGACCAATTCCTCAGGAACGGAGTCGACACCGATGAACTCAAGGCCATGGCCCGCACGCTGCCCGGCTACCACGGCAACAGGCGGCTTCGCGAACTCCTGCGCCTCGGCGACCGTGGCGCGGCCTCCCCCGGCGAGAGCTGGGTCCGCACCGCCGTCGTCGACGCCGGCTTCCCGCGCCCCCGCACCCAGGTGCCCGTCGCCGGCCCGCACGACCGCTGCCTCTACATCGACCTCGGCTACGAGGAGTACCGCGTCGGCATCGAGTACGACGGCGAGCGCCACCACACCGGCCGCGCCGCCCGCGCCCACGACGAAAGCCGGCGCCGCTGGCTCCGCAAGGAGATGGGCTGGCAGATCATCCCCGTCACCAAACTCTTCCTGTCCCGCCCCGCCCCCTACCTGGAGGCCCTCCTGACCGCACTCCTCCAACGCGGCTGGAACCCCGACGACCCAACCATGACCCGCATCACCACCCGCCTAAAAACCCTCTCCCGCCACCCCCACTAACCCCACCCCGACCCCACCCCCACCAGGCCCACCCGTTCCGACCCCCCACCCGCTCCGACCCATGTCCGCCCCGACCCCCGCCCGCCCTGGCCCACGAGCCTGCTCCGGTCCACGAGCCTGCTCCGGTCCACGAGCCTGCTCCGGTCCACGAGCCTGCTCCAGCCCGCGCTCGCTCCGGCTCGGCTCTCGTTCCGGCCTCACGCGCGCACCGCCTCGCGCCTGAACCGGCCGCGGCCGCTCCGGCCCGGCGCACTCCGGCCTGGCGCACGCACCGCCTCACGCGCGCACCGGTCGTGGCCGAACCGGCCTGCGCGCTCCGGCCTGGCACGCGCTCTGGCCTGGCGGCGGCTCTAGCCCGCGCTCGCTTCGGCCCGGCGTCCGGACTGGTCCGGTGCCCGCACTGGTCCGTGGCTGCTGGGGCTCGGCGTCCGCTGCGGTCCGGCGACGGCTTCGGCTCGGCGTCCGCTGGGGCCGGCGTTCGCTGCGGCTCGGCGGCGGCTGCGGGCGGCCGTACTGGCCCTACACCCGTACCAACGGTGGCCGATCCGGCCCCGCGCTCGCTCCGGCTTGGCGCCCGCGCTGGTGGGCGTCCGCTCCGGCCGCGGTCGCTTCGCTCGCGGTCGCTTCGCTCGCGGGCTGGTGCTTCAGTCCAGCAAGGCGGAAAGACGCTTGGGGGCGATCAGGCGGTAGCTGTCCTCAATGAGTTCCGCGAGCTCGTCCCAGTCCTGCTCGACATCCAGACGGGCGCCGACCCATCCTTTGACGCCGACGTACTTCGGAACGAAGAACCGCTCCGGGCCCTCAGAGACCAGCGCCTCCTGCACCCCCGGCCCCGCCTTGAACATCATGGACGAGCCGTCCTCGCTGGTCATCACGAACAACTTGTCGCGAACACGGAAGGAGGGAGATGTGTGACCGCCGAACGGCTTCTCGGTCGCCTCCGGCATCCCCATGCAGATCTCCCGGAGCCGCTCCAGAACGTCCATCCGTCCGCCCTTCCCCGCGATGAACCACCGTGAAAGGAGCCTACAACTCACCCCCACGCAGCAAATCTGCGCTGGTCATGATGGTCGTCGGTTGCGGGGTGCATCGGGGGCTTCTTGGGTGAGGGGCGCGGGCAACGAGTGGTGGCCCGTCACGAGTGGTGGCGTGCAGTGTGTGGTGCCCCAAACCGCCAGCCACCACACGCCACCGCCACCACACGCCACCGCCACCACACGCCACCGCCACCACACGCCACCGCCACCACACGCCGCCAGCCGCCACGCGCCGCCAGCCGCCGCCGGTCGTCACGCGTCGCCGGCCGCCACGCGCCGCCAGCCGCCGCCGGGCACCACGCCTCGCCGGTCGTCACGCGTCGCCAGCCGCCACGCGCCGCTAGTCGTCACGCGTCGCCGGTCGTCACGCGTCGCCGGCCGCTTGTGGGGTTTGGTGGGGGTTCTGTGCGGGGGGCGGGGGAGGGCTTCCGTTTGGTGGAAGTTGGGGTGGTGTGGGGCGTTGGGAGGGGGGATGGTCGGGGCGCCTAGGAGAGGGGGGCGCGTGACTGAGGAGAGCGGCGTCGAGACTGAGGTCGTCGTCCGGGAGAAGGCGGACCTCGCGGAGGGCGTCGTGGGGTTGACGTTGGGTGCCGCGGACGGGGGTGTGTTGCCGTCGTGGCGGCCCGGTGCGCACGTCGACCTGGTGATGCCGGACGGGCTCGTGCGGCAGTACTCGCTGTGCGGCGACCCGGCCGACGAGCGGACGTGGCGGCTCGGCGTGCTGAAGGAAGGGCCGGGCTCGACGTTCGTCCATGAGCGGTTGAACGTCGGCGACAGGCTCGTCACGCGCGGTCCGCGCAACCACTTCGCTCTGGAGGACGCGCCCGGCTACCTGTTCCTCGCCGGGGGCATCGGCATCACGCCGATCCTGCCGATGGTGGCCGCGGCGGACGCGGCGGGCGCGGACTGGCGGCTCGTGTACGGGGGACGGCGGCGCGCGGCGATGGCGTTCCTCGACGATCTGGGCCGTTACGGGGAGCGGGTCGAGGTGCGGCCGCAGGACGAGTACGGGCTGCCCGATCTCGATGCCGTGCTGACTGAGTTGAAGAAGGGCACGCTCGTCTACTGCTGCGGGCCGGAGCCGATGCTGGCGGCGGTGGAGGAGCGGTGCGTCCGGGGGGAGTTGCGCACCGAGCGGTTCGCGCCGAAGCCCGTCAGCGGGCCGGACGAGGCGTTCGAGGTCGAGCTGGCGCTGAGCGGCCGGACGCTGAAGGTCGAGGCGGGGCGGTCCATTCTGGAGACGGTCGAGGAGGCGGGCGTCGCGGTCCTGTCGTCGTGCCGCGAGGGGACGTGCGGGACGTGCGAGACGCCCGTCCTGGACGGCGAGCCGGACCACCGCGACTCCGTGCTCACCGACGACGAGCGCGCCGACGGCGGATTCATGATGATCTGCGTGTCCCGCGCCCGGGGGACGCGCCTCGTGCTGGAGCTCTGATCGGCGAGGATGGCCCCATGACGGGGGCGTACTTCGCGATCGGGGACGGCTACGCGCTCTATGAGGGGGCCGTCGCGGAGGGGGCCGTTCATCGGCACGCCGCCTTCCAGGTGGCCGCCGGGGTCTCTGGTGTGGTGGTCATGGACGATGAGGCCGGGAACCGGTTCGGCGATGCGGCGCTGATCGTTCCGCCCATGGTGGGGCACCGGCTGCACCCCGCGAAGGCGCTCCGCATCTTCTTCGTGGAGCCGCAGTGCGCGTTCGCCGACCGGTTGCGGCTGGTTTGCGGCAATGGCATCACCCCGGCTCCCGGCATGGGCGGGCTTCGTGAGGAGGACGTCGCCGGTGGACGGTTGTCGGAGGAGCTCGACGGGCGGTTGCTGGACGCGATGCGCGTGCTGATGGACGAGCGGATCACGATGACCGCGCTGGCCGCGAGGGTCGGCCTTTCCCCGCAGCGGCTCCGTGCGCTGGCGCGGGAGGAGCTGGGCATGCCGCTCGCGCGCTGGCGCATCTGGCGGCGCCTGGCCCGGTCGGCGGAGGCGCTGCGCGAGGGGCGGACGCTGAGCGGCGCCGCGGTGGCGGGCGGCTTCGCCGACCAGGCGCATTTCACCCGGGAGATGCGCCGGATGATGGGGCTGACGCCCGCGGAGGTCGTCCGGGCCATCGGCCCCGGCGCGCCGTGGCATCAGCCCCGGCGCGCCGTGTAGAGGGAGATCGAGCCGTTGACCGTCGGCACGGTCGCGGCCTCCCGCACCTGGACGAAGCCGACCTCGGAGATGAGTCCGGGCAGCTTGCCGTCGGCGTTGAACCGGGTGTCCTCCCGGCCGTCCGCCAGCTGGACGAGGCGGAATGCCAGGCGCATCGGACGGGTGCGCTGGTGGCCGAAGTCGGCGATCACGAGCCTGCCGCCGGGCCGCAGCGTGTCGAGCATCGAGGCCAGGATCGCCCGTTTCACCGGGACGGGGCACTGGTGGAGGACGAGGCTGGACACGATGGTGTCGGCGGTTCCGGCTCCCACGATGTCCGCGAGCGCGTCGCCCATCCCGGTGCGCCATTCGACGCCGGCCGCTCCCGGCTTCCGCCGGGCCGCCGCGAGCACCTTCGGGTCGGGGTCGACGCCGATGACGCGGGCGGACGGCTCGACGGCGTGCAGGAGGAGGGCCAGCGATCCGGTGCCGCAGCCGACGTCGACGACGACGTCACCGGCCCTGAGGGCGGCGTGCATGGCGATCATGCTGCGCCACAGGCGTTCCCTGGTCAGCGCGATCAGGGCGTCGTAGAGGCGGGGGAGGGCGAAGCGGCCCAGCGCGGGCGTGAAGGTCTGCTCGGTCATGACGGCCAGTGTCGGCCGCCCTCCCGTGGACGGTCTTGAACGAACCGCTTGCCGGTCAGACGGGCGTGATCGGCAGGGAGCGGCGCGGCTGGAAGGCGAAGTCGGAGCCGGTGCTGAACCGGACGACGGCCACCTCGTCGGCCTCGGGCGCCGGCTCGTCGCGGCGGACGACGGTGAGCCGCCAGTCCTGGTCGGTGCCGGTGACCTCGGTGTCGAGGCGGGGGTCCGCGGCGCGGACGACGGCCTGGAGCGCGGTCGTCCAGCCGGGGCCGCACAGGGAGATCCACGCGCCGTCCTCGTGCGCGGGGGACGGGCGGACGGTGACGGTCGCGCCGTCGATGGAGGCGTCGACGTAGGCCGCCGGGTTGAGCAGCGGGTGGACGGCGAGGAGGCGGGCGGCGCCCTCCGGGGTGGCGGGCAGGCCGAGGGCGCGGGCGAGGCGTTCGGCGGCGATGCCGGCGATGCCGACGAGCTGCTTGCGGCGGATCCGGAGCAGGCCCTCGGCGTCGGCGCGTCCGGCCACGGCGAGGGTGAAGGCCCGGTTGAGCAGGTGCATCTGCAGGCACACCTCGTCGGCGATCCGGGCGAGCGCGGAGCGGGAGAAGGCGGCGAAGTCGAGGTCGGAGAGCAGCGGGCCGGTGTAGTCGGCGAGGCCGTCGTCGGACGGGTCGATGGGCGCGAGTTCGAGGGTCGCGGCGCGGGACCGCTCGTTCTCGGCGAGGAGGGGGATGCCCCGCGCGTCCGGGTGGGACTCGTCGATGATCACGGTCCAGGCGCAGTGCGGGTGCCGGCCGGCGGGCGAGCGCGGCGGCCGGTGGATGGGGCGGACCTGGGCCTTCGGGTTGGTGGCGACGGCGGTCGCGTCGAAGGTGGGGTCCTCGATGTCGTGGCACATGGAGCGGACGTAGTCGTCGCCCATCGGCTCGACGTCCATCAGGGCGCCGCAGTGGTCGAGGTGGAACTCGCCGTGCCAGCGGTCGTGGACGGTGTAGCGGAAGTCCATGAACTGGGGCGGGGCGCCGATGTCGAGCTGCAGGCCCTTGAAGATCGTCGGGACGTCGCCCCGCCCGGGGACCTCGGGGGCGTAGCCGAGGGCCCGCTGCATCCGCCGGGTGTAGATGGGGCTGGAGGCGGCCCACTCCTCGATCGCGATCCGCGCCATCTCCTCGCGGCCGAATGCGGAGATGCACCACGCCATTCCGGAACGGTCGATCAGCTGCCCGATGAGGAGCAGCTCGGGGACGGCGGCCGCGAGTTCCTCACGGGACAGGGCGGAGTATCGGCCGGGCGGAATCGCGCCGGGGTGCGTCATCGGTGATCTCCTCGAAGGTGAAATGGGTTCTCGTCGTCAGCTCGCGAGCCGGGCGGCCGTCCGGTCCAGGTACTTGAGCACGGTGGCCTCGTCGGCGTCCGGGACGCCCCAGATCAGTTCGGACGCGCCGGCGGCGGACCACTCGGCGAGGTCCTCGGGGGAGGGCTTCTTGGCGACCAGGATCCGCACGTCGGGCTCGCCGGCGCGGCCCGCGTCGGCCCACTCCTTGCGCAGCAGGGCGGCCTTCTCGGCGATGCCGGTCTCGATCGGGGTGGTCATCCAGCCGTCGGCGTGGCGGGCGATCCACTTCATGGTCTGGGGGCCGCCGCCGGCGCCGATGATGACCGGGATGCGGCCCTGCGGTGGCTTGGGGTAGGCCCAGCTCGGCCCGAAGGAGACGAACTCGCCGTCGTAGGACGCCTCCTCCTGCGTCCAGAGCGCGCGCATCGCCTCCAGGTACTCCTTCAGGACGGTGCGGCGCCTGGCGCCGGGGACGTGGTGGTCGGCCAGCTCGTCGGTGTTCCAGCCGAAGCCGGCGCCGATCGTGAGCCGCCCGCCGGACAGGTGGTCGAGGGTCGCGAGCGTCTTGGCGAGGGTGATCGGGTCGGACTCCACCGGCAGCGCGACGGCGGTCGCGAGGCCGATCCGCCCGGTCACGGCGGCGGCGGTCGCGAGCGACACCCACGGGTCGAGGGTGCGCATGTAGCGGTCGTCGGGCAGGTCCTCGCCGCCGGTGGGGTGCAGCGCGTCGCGGCGCACCGGGATGTGGGTGTGCTCCGGCACGTAGAAGGTGTCGAAGCCGCGCTCCTCCGCGGCCTTCGCGAGGGCTGCCGGCGTGATGCCGCGGTCGGAGGTGAAGAGCACGATTCCGTTGCGCATGGCGTCATAGTAGAACGTGTTCTAGGCTTCCTGGAATAGTGACTGGACAGCTGTCCGACCGAAGTGCCGGAGAACCGGCCCGCCGCCGGGAAAAGGGGAAGTCGATGCGGATCCGGCTATTGCGGCGATCTGCCGCCCGCACTACGGTGGACACATGTCCAGTCAGGTGACCAGTCCCGCGCTGCGGCAGGGCCTCAACGCCCGGCAGGCCGAAACGGTGGAGAACCTGATGGCCGCCGGGCTCGAGGAGCTGCGCGCCGTCGGCCACGAGGCGCTGACGATCCGGACGGTGGCTCAGCGGGCGGGCGTCTCCCCGGCGACCGCCTACACCTACCTCTCGTCCAAGAACCACCTCTTCGCGGAACTGTTCTGGCGGCACCTCAGCGAGGACGGCGGTGCCGCCCCGGCCGGGGCGAGCGCCACCGAGCGCCTGCAGGCGACCGTCCGGGCGCTGACGGCCCGGATCGTCGCGGAACCGGAGCTGGCGGCGGCGGTGACGCCGGCGCTGCTCGGCAGCGACCCCGACGTCGCGCGGCTGCGGCTGCGCATCGGCGGGGAGTTCTACGCCCGCTTCGAGGCGGCCCTCGCGGCGCAGCGGCGGCGGAGTGGGCCGAGCGGGCCGGGCGGGCATGCCGGACCAGGCGGAACGGCCGGCGCCGGCGTGCTCGAGGTGCTGGTGCTCACCTTCACCGGCGCGCTGCTGCAGGCCGGCATGGGCCTGCTGACCTACGACCAGATCGCCGACCGGCTCGTCGCGGCCGTGGAAGTGATCATGAGGGGCAACGAATGAGCGCTTCGCGCGACGCGGTGGTCGAACCCCTGGTCTTCGACCCCTACGACTACGACTTCCACGAGGACCCGTACCCGCTCTACCAGCGGCTGCGAGACGAGGCGCCGGTCTTCCACGCCGAGCGGGACGACCTGTGGGCGATCTCCCGCCACGCCGACGTGTTCGACGTGCTCCGCGACGACGCGACGTTCTCCAACCGGATGGGCGTCTCGCTCGACGCGAGCGCGTGGAGCCCCGACGCGCACCGGGTGATGAGCTTCCTCGCCCTCGACGGGCAGCGGCAGACCCGGCTGCGCAGGCTCGTGTCCGCCGCGTTCACGCCGCGCCGGGTCAAGGAGCTGCAGCCGCAGATCCAGCGGCTCACCGAGCACTACCTCGAACGGACCTTCGCCGCCAACGCCGAGCACGGCGAGGCCGACTGGATCACCGACTTCGCCGGGAAGCTCCCCATGGACGTCATCTCCGAGATGATGGGCGTGCCGGAGGCCGACCGGGACGAGGTGCGGCGCCTCGCCGACCTCGTCGTGCACCGCGAGGACGGCGTCCGGGACGTCCCGCCGGCCGGCATGGAGGCGGCCGGCGAGCTCCTCACCTATTACGGGGCGATGGTGAAGGAGCGCCGGGCCGCGGCGGAGCCGGCCGGGGACCTCACCGCCGCGCTCACCGTCGCCGAGATCGACGGCGACCGGCTCGCCGACGCCGAGATCATCGCGTTCCTCTTCCTCATGGTGGTCGCCGGGAACGAGACCACCACCAAGCTGCTCGGCAACGCGCTGTTCCACCTTTCCGCGCACCCGGACCAGAAGGCGGAGGTGCTCGCGGACCCCGGCGATCCCGAGACGCTGGTGACGCCGTGGATCGAGGAGACGCTGCGGCACGACACCTCCAGCCAGATGCTGGCCCGGTACGTCGTCGAGGACGTGGAGCTGCACGGCACGACGATCCCGGCCGGGTCGAAGGCGCTGGTGCTGCTCGGCTCCGCCAACCGGGACGAGCGGGTCTTCACCGACCCGACCGTGTACGACGTCCACCGGCCCAAGGCCGAGCTCGGCCAGATCCTCAGCTTCGGCTCCGGCAAGCACTTCTGCCTGGGCGCGAACCTGGCCCGGCTGGAGACCCGGGTCGTCCTGAACGAGCTGGTCAGGCGCGTGGCCGACTTCGAGGTGCACGCCGACCGGGCGGTGCGCGTGCACTCCACCAGCGTGCGCGGCTTCGCCGCGCTGCCGACCAGTTTCACCCTGCGGAAGGGCTGAGGCGGAGGGACTGATCGTGTCCAAGAAGTACCGGCATCCCGAACGCCGCCCCGCGGTGATCACCGGCGCGTCGTCCGGCATCGGCGCGGAGACGGCCAAGGTCCTCGCGGCGGCGGGCCATCCGGTGGCGCTCGGCGCGCGCCGGGTCGCCGTCCTGGAGGAGATCGCGGCGGCGATCCGCGCCGACGGCGGCGAGGCGGTCGCGCACGCGCTCGACGTGTCCGACGACGCCTCGGTCGCCGAGTTCGCCGCGAAGGCGACCGCCGACCTCGGCGACATCGAGGTCGTGATCAGCAACGCCGCGCTCGTCGCGCCCGGCGCGACGATCGAGGTCAGCTCCGAGCGGTTCGCGCGGGAGATCGACCTGAACCTCGTCGGCGCGCACCGGGTCGCGCGGGCGTTCGTGCCCGCGATGGTCGAGCGGCGGCGCGGCGACATCGTCTTCGTCTCGTCCGACGTCGCGGTGCGGCCCCGGCCGTTCATGTCGGCGTACTCCGCCGGCAAGTGGGGCCTGGAGGGGATGGTCACCGCGCTGCAGATGGAGCTCGAGGGCACCGGCGTGCGGGCCTCGATCATCCGCCCCGGCCCGACGTGGAGCGGCATGGGCACCGACTGGGACACCGAGGAGGCCGCGTTCGTGCTGAACCAGTGGGTCCGCTTCGGTCTCGCCCGCCACCCCCACTTCCTGAAGGCGAAGGCGCACGCGGACGCGATCGCCACGATCGTCGGCGCGCCGCGCGGCGTGCACCTCAGCCTGCTCGACGTCAATCCCGAAGCGCCCGTGGAGGAGAAGCCATGACCGCCGCCGAGAGGCACCGGCTCGCCGCGATCCCCGAGGTGAGCACGGTCCTCGACGACCAGAGCCCGGAGGTGCCGGAGATCATCCGCGGCACCGGGCACCTGCCGGAGATGCGGGTCGACCCGATCGGCCTGTTCCACCGCGTCCGCGAGGAATGCGGCGACGTCGGCCGGTTCCGGCTCGCCGACAAGGACGTCGTGCTGGTCAGCGGCGCCGAGGCGAACGAGGTGTTCTTCCGGGCGCCGGACGAGCAGCTCGACCAGGCCGCCGCGTACCCGTTCATGACGCCGATCTTCGGCAAGGGCGTCGTCTTCGACGCCTCGCCGGAGGAGCGCCAGCAGATGCTGAAGAACCAGGCGCTGCGCGGCGACATGATGCGCGGGCACGCGCAGACGATCGAGGCGGAGATCCGCCGCATGGTCGCCGGCTGGGGCGACGAGGGCGAGATCGACCTGCTCGACTTCTTCGCCGAGCTGACGATCTACACCACGTCCGCGTGCCTGATCGGCAAGCCGTTCCGCGACGAGCTCGACGCCTCGTTCGCCGAGCACTACCACGAGCTGGAGCGCGGCACCGACGCGATCGCCTACGTCGACCCGTACGCCGACATCGACAGCTTCCGGCTGCGCGACGCGGCGCGGGAGAAGCTCGTCGGGCTGGTGCAGGGCATCATCGAGCGCCGCAAGGAGCGCGGGAAGGTCCCCCGCGACCAGCGCGACCTGCTCGACGTCCTGATCTCGCTGGACATGAGCGCCGACCACATCACCGGCATCTTCATCTCGATGATGTTCGCCGGGCACCACACCTCCAGCGGCACCGCGTCCTGGGCGATGATCGAGCTGCTGCGGCACCCGGACGTCCTCGCCGAGGTCGTCGCCGAGCTGGACGCGCTCTACGCCGACGGCACGGAGGTGTCGTTCCAGGCGCTGCGGTCGATCCCGCTGCTGGAGTCGGCGCTGAAGGAGACCCTGCGCCTGCACCCGCCCCTGGTCATCCTGATGCGGCTCGTCCGCGAGGACTTCGAGCTGCTCGGCAAGACGATCCCGGCCGGGACGATGCTCGCGGCGTCGCCGCGCGTCTCGAACCGGATCGAGGAGGACTTCCCGAAGGCCGCGGACTTCGACCCCGGCCGCTACATCGACCCGAGGCAGGAGGACCTGCAGAACCGCTGGACGTGGATCCCGTTCGGCGCCGGCAAGCACCGCTGCGTCGGCAACGCGTTCGCGATGATGCAGATGAAGGCGATCTTCTCCGTCGTCCTGCGCGACTACACGTTCGAGGCCGCCCAGCCCCTCGACTCCTACCAGGACGACTTCACCAAGATGGTCATCCAGCTCAAGCAGCCGTGCCGGGTCAGGTACCGGCGGCGGGCCGGGAGGTGAGCGCGATGCGCGTCGTCGCGGACACCACCATCTGCCAGGGGCACCAGCTCTGCCAGGGCGAGGCGCCCGACGTGTTCGGGTTCGACGAGGAGAAGGACGTCGTCGTCGTCCTCGACGAGCACCCGGACGAGTCCCGCCGCAAGGACGTGGCCACGGCCGTCAAGTACTGCCCGGCCTTCGCGCTTTCCATCGAAGAGGACTGAGCTCCATCAAGTGCACGAAGGGGACGACGTGAGTGATGACGGCGGGCTGACCCGCGCCGAGATCGAGGAGTTCTGGGACTCCTGGCTGGCGATCAACCGCGAGGCCGAGCGCACCGGCGACTGGCGGGTGATGGCCGAGTGGTACGCCGAGGACGCGACGTACGGCTGGATGTACAGCCCCGACGAGCACTTCATGGCGGTCGGCCGCGACCAGATCCGGGACTGGGCGATCGGCATCGAGATGGACGGCCTCGACGGCTGGCACTACGACTACCAGGTCACGGTCATCGACGAGAAGAAGTCGATGATCGTCGGGTTCTGGAAGCAGAAGTCCGGGATCACGAACGACGCGACCGGCGGGGAGTACGAGATCCTCGGCATCGGCGGCTCCTGGTTCGGCGTCGAGCGGCAGAGCGCGGGCGCCGACGCCGGCCAGATCAAGATCGCCTGGCAGCGGGACTGGTTCGACATGCCGTCGACCGTCCACACGTTCATGGAGATCATCAACTCCGGCAAGGCGCCGGAGACGCTGCTGAAGCGGATGAAGGTCGCGGGCCACGGCGTCCCCGGCCACTACCACTACGACGAGATGCCCTCGACGCTGTGGCCGCCGCCCGTCGAGCGCGGCGACTACATCACGCAGGCTCCGAAGGGCGCACCGGAGGCGGGGCGATGACCGAGCGCGTTCCGGCGAATCCGCCCGCGCAGCAGTACGTCGACGGCAAGCTCGGCGCGGCGGGCGGCGGGGCGTCCTACCCGATCCTCAACCCGGCGACCGGGCAGGAGATCGGCCGCGCCCCCGACAGCACCGCCGCCGACGTCGACGCCGCGATCGGCGCCGCCCGCCGCGCGTTCGACGAGTCCGGCTGGGCGACCGACCGCGCGCTGCGGATCCGGGTGCTGCGCCAGTTCCACCAGGCGCTGCTCGACAACGCCGACGCGCTCCGCGCGCTCACCACCGCCGAGGCGGGGGCACCGGCGTTCTTCGTCAACGGCCCGCAGTTCGACACCCCGGTCGAGAGCCTCAAGTGGACGATCGACCTGGCCGAGGGGTACGCGTGGGAGACCGACCTCGGCGTGGGCGTGACCATGGGCATCCGGTCGCGCCGCACCGTGCACCGCGAGCCGGTCGGCGTGGTCGCGGCGATCACGCCGTGGAACTTCCCCAACCAGATCAACCTCGCCAAGATCGGGCCGGCGCTCGCCGCCGGGAACACCGTCGTGCTGAAACCGGCGCCCGACACCCCGTGGCTGGCGGCGGAGCTGGGCCGGCTGTTCGCCGAGTGCACCGACGTCCCGGCCGGTGTGTTCAACGTCGTGACGCCCCGCGCCAACGACGTGGCCGCGCTGCTGACCACCGACCCGCGCGTCGACCTGGTGTCCTTCACCGGCTCGACCGCCACCGGACGGGCGATCGCGGCGGCCGCGGCACCGACCCTCAAGCGCGTGTTCCTGGAGCTCGGCGGCAAGTCCGCGGCGATCGTTCTCGACGACGCGAACCTCAAGGCCGTCGTCGGCACCACCGCGTTCGCGGCGTCCGTCCACGCGGGCCAGGGCTGCGCCATCACCACGCGGCTGGTGGTGCCCCGCGAGCGCTACGACGAGGCGGTGGAGATCGCCGCGTCCACGATGGCCTCGCTCGGCGCGAAGGACCCCGCCGACCCCGGCACCATCTGCGGCCCCGTCATCTCGGCGGCGCAGCGCGACCGGGTGAAGTCCTACCTCGACCTGGCCGTCCAGGAGGGCGGGCGGTTCGCGACCGGCGGCGGGATCGCCGAGCAGGACGGCGAGCTGGCCGGCGGGTTCTGGATCCAGCCGACCGTCATCGCCGGACTGGACAACACCGCGCGGGTCGCCCAGGAGGAGATCTTCGGGCCGGTGCTGACCGTCATCGCGCACGACGGCGACGACGACGCCGTCCGGATCGCCAACGAGTCGCCGTACGGCCTGTCCGGCTCGGTCGACTCCGGCGACCTGGACCGGGCCAAGGCCGTCGCCGCCCGGATCCGCACCGGCACGATCGGCGTCAACGGCGGGCTGTGGTTCGGCGCGGACGCGCCGTTCGGCGGCTACAAGCAGTCCGGGATCGGCCGGGAGATGGGCGTGGCCGGGTTCGAGGAGTACCTCGAGACCAAGACCACGGCCGAGCCGGCCTAGGCGGGGACGAGGAGGAGATCGGATGAGCGACATCGTCCGCGTCGGGTTCGTCGGGCTCGGCGACATCGGCAAGCCGATGGCGACCCGGCTGGCCGCGCAGCAGGCCGAGGCCGGGCTCGTGCTCGGCGTGTTCGACCTGGCCGCGGCGCCGGTCGAGGAGCTGGTCGCGGCCGGCGCGAAGGCGGCCGGCGGCGCCGGCGCCCTCGCCGCCGGCAGCGACGTGCTGTGCGTGATGGTCAACAACGACGAGCAGGTCCGCTCGGTGCTGGACGAGGTGCTGGCCGCCGCCCCCGACGGCCTCACCGTCGCGGTCCACTCGACCGTCGCCCCCGGGACGCCCGCCGAGCTGGAGGAGCGCGCCGCGCGGCGGGGCGTCCGGCTGGTCGACGCGCCCGTGTCCGGCGGCGTGATGGGCGCGGGCACCGGCGAGCTGGCCATCATGGTCGGCGGGACGGAGGAGGCGTTCGCCGCGGTCCGGCCCGTCCTCGACGTCCTGGCGAAGAAGGTCGTGCACGCCGGGCCGATCGGCGCGGGCACGCGGTTCAAGCTCGCCCGCAACCTGATGCACTACGCCGCCTTCACCGCGGCGACCGAGGCGCAGCGGCTCGCCGAGGCCGCCGGGCTCGACATCGTCGCGCTGGGCGAGGTCGTCCGGCACACCGACGCGCTCACCGGCGGCCCCGGAGCGATCATGTACCGCGACACGACCGCCGAGATGGAGCCCGGGTCGTTCTGGTTCACCACCTTCGGGCACCTCCGCCAGCTCGCGGAGAAGGACCTCGACTTCGCGATCGCGCTGGCCGAGGAGCTCGGCGTCGACGTACCGCTGGCCAGGATCGCGCGCGAGCGCCTCGCGCCCGGCCTGGGCTTTCCCGAGGAGCAGTGATGAGCGACGAGAAGACCGGGAAGTTCGACGACCTCCCCGAGCTGCGCGCCCGCGGCCTGCGCAAGATGGAGCAGGTCTACGGCTTCGACATGGCGGACGGCGACGGCGACTTCTTCCGCTACACCGCCGACCACCTGTTCGGCGACGTCTGGCAGCGGCCCGGCCTGTCCGACCGGGACCGGCGCCTGCTGCTCATCGGGCTGCTCGCCGGGCAGGGCGCCGCCGACGTGCTCGGCATCCAGGTGCCCGCCGCGCACGCCGCCGGAGAGCTCGACGACGCGGCGCTCCGCGAGACCGTCGTGTTCCTCAGCCACTACGCGGGCTGGCCGAACGGCGCCCGGCTCAACTCGATCGTCGAGGAGACGATCGCCAAGGCGGCCCGGAAGGCCGCGCGCGCCGCCGAGAAGCAGGGCTGAGGGGCACCATGGCCATCCGCGTCCTGCACGTCGCGACCGGCAACGTCGGCCGCATCGCCCTGTCGCAGCTGATCGAGGACCCGCGCTTCGAGCTGGCCGGCCTCGTCGTGTCGGACCCCGGCAAGGTCGGGCGCGACGCCGGCGACCTCGCCGGCCTAGGCACGGTCACCGGCGTGACCGCCACCGCCGACCTCGACGCGGCCCTCGCGGCGGCGCGGCCGGACTGCACCGTCTACTGCGCGCTCGGCGAGACCCGGCTGTTCGAGGCGCTCGCCGACATCGAGAGGATCCTCGCCTCCGGCAGCAACGTCGCCGCGTCCTCGCCGGTGCCGCTGATCTACCCGTGGGGGCTGCTGCCCGACCGGATGATCGACCCCATCGAGAAGGCGTGCGAGGCCGGCGGGACGAGCCTGTTCGCCAGCGGCGTCGACCCCGGATGGGTCAACGACCTGCTGCCCTTCGCGATCGCGAGCACCTGCCAGCGGGTGGAGCAGGTGCGCTGCTCGGAGATCGCCGACTACGCGACCTACGACGGCGGCCCGGTCATGTTCGACTTCATGGGCTTCGGACGTCCCCTGGACGACCTGCCGCGCATGTTCAAGCCGGGGATCCTCGCGGCGTCCTGGGGCGTCAGCCTCCGGATGATGGCCCGCGGGTTCGGCTTCGAGCTCGACGAGATCACCGAGTCGTACGAGCGGGAACCGGCGCCGGAGGCGTTCGACGTGGCCGCCGGGCACATCCCGGCGGGCGGCGTCGCCGCGATGCGGTTCCAGATCACCGGCGTCTCCGCAGGCAAGGAGGTGCTGGTCATCGACCACACCACCCGGCTGCGCGACGACCTGCGCCCCGACTGGCCGCGGCCCGCGCAGGACGGCGGCTCCTACCGGCTGGAGATCACCGGCGAGCCGTCCTACCGCGTCGACGTGTGCCCGACCAGCGCCAAGGGCGACCACAACCACGCCGCGATCGCCGCCGGGGCCGGGCGCATCGTCAACGCGATCCCCGACGTCGTCGCGGCCCCGCCGGGCCTGCGGACCCCGCTCGACCTGCCGTTCAACACCGCCCGCGGCGTCTTCGCCACGGCGCTTTCCCGTTGACGCGCCGCACGTCAACGCATCGCACGCACACGACAGGAAGGAATCCGATGGGACGGGTGGACGGGAAGATCGCGCTGATCAGCGGGGGCGCGCGCGGCATCGGCGCCGCGAGCGCGCGGGCGCTGGTGGCCGAGGGCGCGAAGGTCGTGCTCGGCGACATCCTCGACGAGGAGGGCAAGGCCGTCGCGGACGGGCTGGGCGACGCCGCCCGCTACGTCCACCTCGACGTCACGAACCCCGAGGACTGGGCCGCCGCCGTGCAGGCGGCGATCGCCGAGTTCGGCGGGCTGAACGTGCTGTTCAACAACGCCGGGATCGCCAACGGCGCCGCCATCAACCGGTTCAAGCTGGAGAAGTGGCAGAAGATCATCGACATCAACCTCACCGGCCCCTTCCTCGGCATCCGCGCGGCGGCCGACGCGCTGATCGCGGCCGGCGGCGGGTCGATCATCAACACCTCCTCCATCGAGGGCCTGCGCGGCACGTCCTGGGCGCACGGCTACGTGGCGTCGAAGTGGGGCCTGCGCGGCCTGACCAAGTCGGTCGCGATGGAGCTCGCGCCGCACGGCGTCCGCGTCAACTCGCTGCACCCGGGGCTGATCCGGACGCCGCTCACCGAGGGCATCCCCGACGACATGATCCCGGTGCCGCTCGGCCGGCCCGGCGTCCCCGAGGACGTCGCGTCCTTCGTGGTCTTCCTCGCCAGCGACGAGTCCTCCTACGCCACCGGATCGGAGTTCGTCATCGACGGCGGCACCGTCAACCAGATCCCGCACAAGTGATCCCGGCCGGACGACCGGCACCGACTCGAGACAGGGACCGATGAACGCACAGACCTCTTCCGGAATGGCCGTGCCCGCGGTGGTGCCCGCCGCGGAACTGCCCGGCGACGCCGAGCGGTTCGACGTCGTGGTGGTGGGCTTCGGGATCGCCGGAGGGTGCGCCGCGCTGGAGGCCGCGCGCTCGGGAGCCCGGGTCCTGCTGCTGGAGCGTGCCGCCGTGCACGGCGGCACGTCGAGCATGTCGGGCGGCCACTTCTACCTCGGCGGCGGCACCGCCGTGCAGAAGGCCACCGGCCACGACGACAGCGTCGAGGCGATGGTGCGCTACCTGATGGAGAGCACCAAGGACCCCGACGAGGAGAAGATCCGGGCCTACTGCGAAGGGTCGGTCGCGCACTTCGACTGGCTGGAGTCGCTGGGGTTCGCGTTCGAGCGGTCCTACTTCCCGGGGAAGGCGGTGATCCAGCCCGGCACCGAGGGGCTGATGTTCACCGGCAACGAGAAGGTGTGGCCGTTCCGCGACCGGATCAGCCCGGCGCCGCGCGGCCACAAGGTGCCGGTGCCCGGCGACACCGAGGGCACCAAGATCGTGATGGACCTGCTGCGGGACCGGGTCGAGGAGGCCGGCGTCGAGGTCCGCTACGAGACCGGCGCGACCAACCTGGTCGTGGACGCCGACGGCGCGGTCACCGGCGTCGCCTGGCGGAACTTCGACCAGACGGGCGTGGTCGCCGCCGCCGGGGTGGTCATCGCGGCCGGCGGGTTCGTGATGAACGCGGACATGGTCGCGGCCTACACGCCCGCCCTCGGCGAGAAGCTGTTCACGCTGGGCGGCACCTACGACGACGGGCTCGGGATCCGGCTCGGCCAGTCCGCCGGCGCGGCGCTGGAGCACATGGACGAGCCGTTCATCACCGCGCCGTTCTACCCGCCGTCGTCGCTGGTCAAGGGCCTGATCGTGAACAAGCTGGGCGAGCGGTTCGTGGCCGAGGACAGCTACCACGCGCGCACCTCGTACTTCGTGCTCCGCCAGCCGGGCGCCGCGGCGTACCTCATCGCCGACAGCGACCACATGGAGGAGCAGCGGATGCCGCTCGTCCCGCTGAAGGACGGCTACGAGACGATCGAGGAGATGGAGGCCGGGCTGGAGCTGCCTCCGGGCTCGCTCGCGGCGACGATGGCGCGCTACAACGAGCACGCCGCGCGCGGCGAGGACCCCGACTTCCACAAGCACCCCGACTGGCTGGCGCCGCAGACCAACGGGCCGTGGGGCGTCTACGACCTGACCCTCGGCACCGCCCTGTACGCCGGTTTCACGCTCGGCGGCATGGCCACGACGGTCGACGGCGAGGTGCGGCGGGCCGACGGGTCGGTCATCGGCGGGCTCTACGCGGCGGGCGCCTGCGCGTCCAACATCGCCCAGGACGGCGCCGGATACTGCTCGGGCACCCAGCTCGGCGAGGGCTCGTTCTTCGGCCGCCGCGCCGGCCTCGCCGCCGCGGCCCGAGCGCGCGGCGCGACCCGCTAGGGCCACGCCCGCCCGGGCTGCCTCGGCTCTGCGGCCGCCGCGCCCGCGCGTGGTGCCGCGCCCGCGTGGGGTGCCGCGCCCGCCGGGGGGGCCGCGCCCGCGCGGGGGGTCGTGGTCAGGCGGGTTGCTCGACGGTGCGCAGTGCGCGGCGGAGCACGCCGAGCCGGTCGGCGGCCATCCGGCGGGAGACGGCGGCGTCCGGGATCAGCGCCGAGCCGTGGAACGTCCCCGGGTAGTGGTGCACCTCCGTCCCGACGCCCGCCTGGACGAGCCGCAGCGCGTAGGCGAGGCCCTCGTCGCGGAGCGGGTCGAACTCGCAGGTGGTGACGTAGGCGGGCGGCAGCCCGGTGAGGTCCTCGGCGCGGGCGGGCGCCGCGTAGGGCGAGACCCCGGCGGTGCCGCGCACGCCCTTGCCGAGGTAGTAGTCCCAGCTCAGCTCGGCGTTCGGGCGGTTCCAGATCGGGGTGTCGGTGAACGCGCGCATCGACGGGGTGTCGAGCCGGTCGTCGAGCTCGGGGATGCCGAGGAGCTGGAAGCAGAGCGCGGGGCCGCCGCGGTCGCGCGCCAGCAGCGCGGTCGCGGCGGACAGGCCGCCGCCCGCGCTCTCGCCGCCGACCGCGAGCCGGCCGGGGTCGATGCCGAGGTCGCCGGCGTTGCCGGCGGTCCAGGTCAGCGCGGCGTAGCAGTCTTCGAGCCCGGCGGGGAACGGATGCTCGGGCGCGAGCCGGTATTCCACGGACAGCACCACCGCGCCGACCTCCGCCGCGATGCACAGCGCGTCGTCGTGGAAGGCGTCGACGTTCCCGAGGACGAACCCGCCGCCGTGGATGTAGAGCAGGCCGGGCAGCGGGCCGCCGGCGGCGGACGGGGTGAAGATCCGCACCGGTACGTCCGGGGCTCCGTCGGGTCCCGGGACGGCGACGTCGCGGATGTCGACCGGGACGGGCGGCTCGTACCGGGGACGCGCGGCGAGCAGCCGGTCGTCGGCCTCCCGCATCGCGGCGGGGTCGGTCAGCGTGATCTCGGGGATCATGGAGATCCACGGGGCGAGCTCCGGGTCGAAGGCGTACGTCACGTTCCGGCTCCTCTCGGCCGCTGGCCACCAGTCTCACCGCGATCCGCGGTCCCGCCCAGCCGCCGACCGGCGGGGATCGCGGACCGGAATCCGCCGATCGTCGGGTGGCGTACGATCCGTCCATGAAAGGGCTGCTCCTGCGGTTGTCGGGGCTGGACGCCGACGCGGAGAACGCCGTCCGGGTGATCGGCTTCTTCGACCGGCTGATCGCGGGACGCGCGAGCCCGCGCGCGCTGGTGCGCGCGACCGCGACGCTCGCCGAGTGCCCCGCCGGGCTGGCCGACCCGTCGCGCGGGATCTCGCTGCGCTCGGAGCCCGGCGCGGCGGCGGGGGAGCGGTCCGTCCGGGAGTTCGCCGAGACCGGGCTCGTGTGGCTGGAGCGGCCCGGCGCGCCGCTTCCGCTGGACGAGATCGTCCTCGAACGGTTCGCCTTCGCCGCGACGGTCCTGCTGGAGCGCGAGCCCGACCGGCGGGACGACGCCGCGCTGGTGGAGATGGTCGTGTCGGCGGACGCCGCGGCGGCCGAACGGTCCCGAGCGTTGCGGGCGATGCGGTTCGAGCCGTCCGCCCCGCTGCACGTGCTGGCCGTGGCGGGCGGCGACGCGGCAGCGGTGCTCAGCGCTCTCGGCCCGGACGCGCGTGCCGCGGCGCTCGGACCCGTCCACGCGGTCCTGGCCCGGGACGTCCCGGCGGACCTGGAGCACCGGACGCCGGACGGGACGCGGATCGGGATCGGTCCCGCGCTGCCCGGCGCCGACGCTCCGGAGTCCTGGCGCTCGGCCCGGTCCGCGCTGCGGTTCACGACGCTCGGCGACGGCCTGCCGGCGGTGGTGCGCCACGACCGGCTCGGCGCGCTCGCCGCGATCGCCGCGCGGCTGCGTCCCGAGGACATCGCCCAGGTCGCGGACGTGGCGGCGCTCGACCGGCTCGCCGCCGAACCGCACGGCGACGACGTCCTCGCGGTGCTGGTCGCGTTCTGCGCGACCGGCTCGACCCGCAAGGCCGCCGCCCGCGTGCACCGCCACCACAGCACGATCGCGGCGCGGCTGTCGCACGCGGAACGGCGGCTCGGGTTCTCCTTCCACGCGCCCGGCGGGCGGCTGCGGCTGGACCTGGCGCTGCTGCTGCGCCACCTGCGGGACGAACCGGGCTGAGTCCCGGTTAACAGATCTGTGTCCTGACTTTTCTTGCCTTATTGATCACCCGTAGGCAGCCTCTTCTGGTATGGGAGACGCCCGCCTGACCGTCCTCGCCCCGGTTCCCCCGCCCTTACCGCCGAGCGACGGGAGGCGCGCGTGAGCTTCTCCGACTACCTCGCCGACCGGTGGCCGACGATCGCGCGGCAGATGGCCGAGCACGCCGAGGTGGTGCTGATCGCCGTCGGCATCGCCGCGGTGATCGGGATCGGCCTCGGCATCGCGGTGGAGGGCCGCCCGCGGCTCAGCCGGCTCGCGCTCGGCGTCACCGGCACGATGCTGACCGTCCCGTCGCTGGCGCTGTTCGGGCTGCTGATCCCGCTGTTCGGGCTGGGCCTCGCGCCGACGATCACGGCGCTGGTGCTGTACGCGGTGTTCCCGATCCTGCGCAACACGATCACCGGCCTGGAGTCGGTGCCGGGCGCGGTCGAGGAGGCGGCGCGGGGGATGGGGCTCGGCCGCGCGAGCCGGATGCTGCGGATCCGGCTGCCGCTGGCCTGGCCGGTCGTGCTCACCGGTGTCCGGGTCGCCACGATCATGACGGTCGCGATCGCCGCGATCGCCGCCGCCGTCGCCGGCCCCGGGCTCGGCGAGCTGATCTTCGGGGGGCTGTCGCGGATCGGCGGCGCGAACGCGCTGAACGACACGCTCGCCGGCACGCTCGGCGTCGCGCTGCTCGCGCTCGCCCTGGACCTGCTGTTCGCCGTGGTGTCGCGGCTGACCACACCGAGGGGCATGCGATGAAGGAGATGATCCGGCTCGACGCCGTCACCAAGCGCTACCCCGGGCAGGACGCGCCGGCCGTGGACGGGCTCACGCTGAGCGTCCGGGAGGGCGAGATCGTCGTGCTGCTCGGGCCGTCCGGCTGCGGCAAGACGACGACGCTGCGGCTGATCAACCGGCTGATCGAGCCGACCGACGGGCGCATCTTCCTCGACGGCGAGGACGTCACCCGGGTGAACCCCGACGAGCTGCGCCGCCGCATCGGCTACGTCATCCAGCAGGTCGGGCTGTTCCCGCACATGACGATCGCCGGGAACATCGGCCTGATCCCGCGGACGCTCGGCTGGGACAAGAAGCGCGTCCGCGCCCGCGTCGACGAGCTGCTCGACCTCGTCGGCCTCGACCCGGGGACGTTCCGGGGCCGCTATCCGAAGGAGCTGTCGGGCGGGCAGCAGCAGCGCGTCGGGGTGGCCCGCGCGCTCGCCGCCGACCCGCCCGCGATGCTGATGGACGAGCCGTTCGGCGCGATCGACCCGATCACGCGGGAGCGGCTGCAGGACGCGTTCCTGGAGCTGCAGGCACGCATCGGCAAGACGATCGTGCTGGTCACGCACGACCTGACGGAGGCGCTCAAGCTCGGCGACCGGATCGCGATGCTCGGCGAGCATGCCCGGCTCGTCCAGTACGACACGCCCGCGGCGATCCTCGCCGAGCCCGCCGACGAGTTCGTCGCGTCGTTCGTCGGCGCGGGCGCCGCGATGCGGCGGCTCCGGCTGGTCGAGGTCGGGTCCATCGAACTGGTGCCGGTCGAGGCGGTCGGCGCCGTGTCGACGAGCGTCCGCGCGGACCAGAGCCTGTACGAGGCGCTCGACGCGATGCTGCGAGCCGGCGACGAGGGCGCCGTCGTCCTGGACGAGGACGGCCGGCCCGCCGGCGCCGTCTCGTGGTCGGCGATCGTCCGGGAGACGCCGAGCGCCGCCGAACCGGCGCCCTCGGCACCGCCGCCGCTGACGGAGGCGCCGAACGGGGAGAGCGGCCGCCGATGAGCGTCACGACGATGCTCGACGGCCGCCCCGACGGCCCGCGCGGCGGCGGGACCGCGCGGGACCGGGCGGCCCCGGAGAAGGCCCGCCGCTCCGCCACCGGGATGGTCGCGACCCCGGTCGTCCTCGTCCTCGCGACCGCCGCGCTCTTCGCCTACCTGCACGGACGCCGTCTCGACGCGATCGAGAAGCGCTCCATCAACCGGGACGTGATCACCCAGCGGTTCGTCGAGCACATCGAGCTGGTGGCGGTGTCCACGGCCCTCGTCCTTGCGATCGCGATCCCGCTCGGCGTGCTGCTGACCCGGCCGGGGCTGCGGGCGCTGTCCGCGCCGTTCCTCGCGCTGGCGAACGTCGGGCAGGCCGTCCCGTCCATCGGGGTGCTGGTGCTGCTCGCCGTCACGGTCGGGATCGGCTTCCAGAAGGCGGTGATCGCGCTCATCCTCGTGTCCGCGCTGCCCGTGCTGCGCAACACCATGGTCGGGCTGCAGGGCGTCGACCGCGCGCTGATCGACGCCGGGCGCGGCATCGGGCTGTCCCGGACGGCGGTGCTGCTGCGCGTGGAGCTGCCGCTCGCCGTGCCGGTGATCCTCGCCAGCGTCCGTGTCGCGGTCATCCTCAACGTCGGCAGCGCGACGCTCGCCGCGTTCACCAACGCCGGCGGCCTCGGCGACCTCATCAACACCGGCATCGCGCTGAACCGGACCCCGATCCTGCTCACCGGAAGCGTCCTGACCGCCGTGCTCGCGATGGCGGCGGACTGGCTCATCGGCATCGTCGAGCACTACCTGCGCCCGCGCGGCATCTGAACCCCCCGAGGAGAGTCACCATGCGCACGCTCCCCATCGTCGCCTCCGTCGCCGCCGTCACGCTGACCGCCGGGTGCTTCAGCTCGTCCAGCACCGACGCCAAGGCGGGCAGCCTCGCCAAGGGCAACTCGCTCAAGGGCGCCACCGTCACGGTCGGCGGCAAGGAGTTCACCGAGCAGCTCGTCCTCTGCCAGATCACGGCGCTGGCGCTGCGGTCGGCGGGCGCGACCGTCAAGGAGAAGTGCGGGCTGCAGGGCAGCAACACCACGCGCGCGGCGCTGACGTCCGGCAGCATCGACATGTACTGGGAGTACACCGGGACGGCCTGGATCAACTACCTGAAGAACACCAAGCCGCTCAACAACGCCGCCGAGCAGTACCAGGCCGTCGCGCAGCAGGACCTCACCAAGAACCACGTGAAGTGGCTGGCCGCCGCGCCCGCCAACAACACCTACGCCATCGCGGTGAAGACGACGACGATGCAGCAGCTCGGGATCACGGACCTGTCCGCCTACGCCAAGCTCGCGCACACCGACCCGGCCAAGGCGTCCACGTGCGTGGCCAGCGAGTTCGCCGGGCGCAGCGACGGATGGCCGGGGCTGCAGAAGGCGTACGGGTTCACGCTGCCGAAGTCGTCGGTCGCGACCCTCGCGGAGGGCGCCATCTACGACGCCATCGGCAAGGGCAATCCGTGCAACTTCGGCGAGGTCGCGACGACCGACGGCCGGATCAAGGCGCTCGGCCTCACCTCGATCCCCGACGACAAGAAGTTCTTCCCCGTCTACAACCCCGCGCTGACGCTGCGCGACTCGGTCTACAAGGACCACCCGGCCATCGAGAAGATCATGAATCCGATCGCGGCGGCGCTCAGCGATTCGGTCCTGCAGACCCTCAACGGCGAGGTCGACATCAAGGGCCAGGAGGCCACGGACGTCGCCCAGAAGTGGCTCCAGTCGAAGGGCTTCATCGGCAAGTAGGGCCCGCCTGAAGACTCTGCCAACCACCGGCCCGCCGGGCTGTCGGGGTTCGTTGTTCCGCCGCGGGCTTCCCCGGGCAGGACACGAGGGTGCCGAATCCGCGGGAGCGCGGGGAGGGATCTGGGATGAAACCGTTCGCGTCGTCGGCTGATCTGGCGGAGAAGGAGCGGAGTCTGGAGGTGCTCGCGGACGGCGTTTACGCGTTGACCGCCGAGGGCGATCCGAATGTCGGGGCGGTGGAGGGCGAGGACTTCGTCGTGTGCTTCGAGGCGCTGGCGACGCCGGTGGCGGCGCGCGAGTGGCTGGCGATGCTGCGCGAGCACACCGACAAGCCGGTCCGGTATCTGGTGCTGTCGCATTATCACGCGGTGCGGGTGCTGGGTGCGAGCGCGTTCGACGCGCAGGTGATCGTGGCGCATGAGAAGACACGGGAGCTGGTCGCCGAGCGCGGGAAGCAGGACTGGGAGTCGGAGTTCGGGCGGATGCCGCGCCTGTTCAAGGAGCCGGAGTCGATCCCGGGGCTGACGTGGCCGACGGCGACGTTCAGTGACCGGTTCACGATCCAGCTGGGCGGCGACCGCGGCGAGCTGGTGCTGCAGTACTGCGGGCGCGGGCACACCGAGGGCGACATCGTGGCCTGGCTGCCGAAGCAGAGGGTGTTGTTCGCCGGTGATCTGGTGGAGGCGCAGGCGGCGTTGTACACCGGTGATGCCTTCCATCGTGATTGGGCGTCGGGGACGCTGGATCGGGTCGCGGCGCTGGGCGCTGAGGCGCTGGTGGGCGGACGGGGCGCGGTGGCGTCCGGCCGGGAGGCGGTGGACGCGGCGATCGGCCAGACCCGGCACTTCCTCCAGGTGATGATCCGCGAGGTGACGGCGGTGCAGGGGCGCGGCGGGACGCTGAGGGAGGCGTTCGAGGCGGTCCATGCGGAGCTGGAGCCGGAGTACGGGCGGTGGCCGATCTTCGAGCACTGCCTGCCGTTCGATGTGTCCCGGTTGTGGGACGAGCTGTCCGGCATCGAGCGGCCGGTCATCTGGACCGCCGAGCGCGACCGGGCCGTCTGGGATGAACTCCAGGGCTGACACCGGAGCCGCCGGACCCGCGGAACCGGTCGTGGTGGCCGGCGCCGGGCCGGTGGGCCTGGTCGCCGCGCTGCTGCTGGCGCGCTCCGGCGTTCCCTCGGTCGTGCTGGAGGCCGCCGACCGCTGCGAACCGATCGGGTCCAAGGCGATCTGCTTCCAGCGCGACGTCCTCGACGTCCTGGACCGGATCGGCTGCGCCGAGAAGATGATCGCGCGCGGCGTCACCTGGACCACCGGCCGCACCTACTACCGCGGCACCGAACTGTTCGCGGTCACGTTCCCGGACGCCGGGAGCGGCGACGTCCCGCCCTGGATCAACATCTCGCAGGCCGAGGTCGAGCGGTACCTGCGCGACCTGGCGGACGCCGCGCCGCTGGTGGACGTCCGGTACGGGCACCGCGTCACCGGCCTCCACCAGGACGATGACGGCGTGCGGGTCCGCGCGGAAGCCCCGGACGGCGAGGTCACCGTCGCCGGGAGCCACCTGGTCGGCGCGGACGGCCCGCACAGCGCGGTCCGCCGGCTGCTCGGCGCCGGATTCCCCGGCCGCTCGTTCGACGACCGGTTCCTCATCTGCGACGTCCGCGCCGACCTGCCGTTCCCCAACGAGCGCCGGTTCTACTTCGACCCGGAGTGGAACCCCGGACGGCAGGTCCTGGTGCACCAGTGCCCCGACCGGACCTGGCGGATCGACTGGCAGATGCCCGCCGGCTACGACTTCGAGTCCGAGCGGGCCTCTGGGGCCCTGGACGACCGCATCCGGGAGATCACCGGCGACGCCCCCTACGAGATCGTGTGGGCGTCGGTGTACCGGTTCCACCAGCGATGCGCCGAGACGTTCCGCCGCGGCCGGGCCTTCCTGGCGGGGGACGCGGCGCACCTGTACGCGCCGTTCGGGGCGCGCGGGCTGAACTCCGGCGTGCAGGACGCCGAGAACCTCGCCTGGAAGATCGCGTTCGCCCGCCGCGGGCACGGCTCCGAGGAGTTGCTCGCGAGCTACGACGCCGAACGCCGGGCGGCTGCGCTGGAGAACCTGGCGGTCACCACGCGCACGATGGAGTTCCTCGTCCCGCACACCCCTGAGGAGAGGACGCGGCGGCTGACCGCGCTGGAGGCCGCGCTCACCGACCCCGGCGCGCGCGCACGCATCGACTCAGGGAAGCTCGCCGAGCCGTACTGGTACCTGGACTCGCCGCTGACCACCCCCACCGGGCCGGTCGAGGACTTCCCGCGCGCCGCCGGGGCCGTCCGGCCGCCGATCCCCGGCGTCCTCTGCCCCGACGGGCCTTGCGTCGTGGACGGGCGCAAGACCAGGCTGCGGCGGCTGTTCGGCACGGAGTTCGTCGCCCTGGCCGCCGACCAAGGAGGAGCTGCGCGGATCGAGGAGTCGGCGTGCGGCGTCCCCGTCATGGTCCACGCCCTGGACGCCATCGACACGACCGGCGCCCTCCGTGCCGCGCTGGAGGCGGGACCCGGCACCGTCCACCTCGTCCGGCCCGACGGGCATCTCGCCGCCGTCCTCCCGGACCCCGATCCGGGCGCGTTCGCCTCGGCGCTGCGCCGCGCCTGCGGCCGCCGCTGACCGTATTCACCGCCCTCGCCTGGGGTTGTGCGGGAAAGAGGGACGGGAGTTTCACAGGCGCCGGGTCCATTCGGTAACCTCGGAGTCGGGCCGAGAGGCGCTGCAACGGACGCGCGGGCGTCCGCCACGCTCGGCCCGAGACCGGTACACGCAAGGGCGCCTCCCAACGACACGGGAGGTGGCTGGTGGGCAGGACCGAAGAGCTGCGCGGGCTTCTGGGCGAGCGGGTCGTGGTGCTCGACGGGGCGTGGGGCACGATGCTCCAGGGCGCCGGGCTCACCCCCGAGGACTACCGGGGCGACCGCATCGGCGGCGACCACGAGAAGGACGTCACCGGCGACCCCGACCTGCTGAACCTCACCCGGCCGGACGTGATCCTCGACGTCCACCGGCAGTACCTCGACGCCGGCGCCGACATCACCACCACCAACACCTTCACCGCGACGAGCATCGGCCAGGCCGACTACGGGCTGGAGGGCCTCGTCCGCGAGATGAACGTGCAGGGCGCCCGGCTCGCCCGGCAGGCCGCCGACGAGTACGGGAACCGGTTCGTCGCCGGCTCCGTCGGCCCCCTGAACGTCACGCTGTCGCTGTCGCCCCGGGTCGAGGACCCGGCCTACCGCGCCGTCACGTTCGACCAGGTCAAGGCCGCCTACGCGGAGCAGATCGCGGGCCTGGCCGAGGGCGGCGTCGACCTGCTGCTGATCGAGACGATCTTCGACACGCTGAACGCGAAGGCCGCCATCGCCGCGGCCCGCGAGGTCGCCCCCGAGCTGCCGCTGTGGATCTCGGTGACGATCGTCGACCTGTCCGGCCGGACGCTGTCCGGGCAGACCGTCGAGGCGTTCTGGCGGTCGATCGAGCACGCCGAGCCGCTGGTCGTCGGCGTGAACTGCTCGCTCGGCGCCGAGGAGATGCGCCCGCACGTCGAGGAGCTCGCCCGCCTCGCCGGCACCTACACCGCCTGCCACCCCAACGCCGGCCTGCCGAACGCCTTCGGCGGCTACGACCAGACGCCCGACGAGATGGGCGGGAAGCTCGGCGACTTCGCCGCGGCCGGCATGGTCAACGCCGTCGGCGGCTGCTGCGGGACGGGCCCCGCGCACATCGCCCGCATCGCCGAGGCGGTGCGGGGCACCGCGCCGCGCCCGGTCGCCGCGCCCGGCCCGGCGACCCGCTACAGCGGCCTCGAGCCGTTCGAGATCGGCCGGGACACCGGCTTCGTCATGATCGGCGAGCGCACCAACGTCACCGGCTCCAAGCGGTTCCGCAACCTCATCGAGGCGGGCGACCACCAGGCCGCCGTGGACGTGGCGCTGGAGCAGGTCCGCGGCGGCGCGAACCTCCTCGACGTCAACATGGACGCCGACCTGCTCGACAGCGAGCGGGAGATGACGACGTTCCTCAACCTGATCGCGACCGAGCCCGAGGTGGCCCGCATCCCGATCATGGTGGACAGCTCGCGGTGGAGCGTGCTGGAGGCCGGGCTGAAGACCGTCCAGGGCAAGGGCGTCGTCAACTCGATCAGCCTCAAGGAGGGCGAGGGGCCGTTCCTGGAGCAGGCCCGCCGCATCCGCGACTTCGGCGCCGGCGTCGTCGTCATGGCGTTCGACGAGCAGGGCCAGGCCGACACCGCCGACCGCAAGGTGGAGATCTGCGGCCGCGCCTACGACCTGCTCACGCAGAAGGCCGGGTTCGCGGCCGAGGACATCATCTTCGACCCGAACGTGCTCGCCGTCGCGACCGGCATCGCCGAGCACAACGGCTACGCCAAGGCGTTCATCGACGCGCTGCCGCGGATCAAGGAGCGCTGCCCCGGCGCCCGCACCAGCGGCGGCATCTCCAACCTGTCGTTCTCGTTCCGCGGCAACGAGGTCGTCCGCGAGGCGATGCACTCGGCCTTCCTGTTCCACGCGGTGAAGGCCGGGCTGGACATGGGCATCGTCAACGCCGGGCAGCTCGCCGTCTACGAGGACATCCCCGCCGACCTGCTCGAACTCGTCGAGGACGTGCTGTTCGACCGGCGCCCGGACGCCACCGACCGGCTGGTGTCGTTCGCCGAGAACGTCAAGGGCAAGGGCACCAAACGCGAGATCGACCTTTCCTGGCGCGAGGCGCCGGTGGAGGAGCGGCTGTCGCACGCCCTCGTCCACGGGATCGTGGACTTCATCGAGGAGGACACCGAGGAGGCCCGGCAGAAGCTCCCGCGCCCGCTCGACGTCATCGAGGGCCCGCTGATGGACGGCATGAAGGTCGTCGGCGACCTGTTCGGGTCCGGGAAGATGTTCCTGCCGCAGGTGGTCAAGAGCGCCCGCGCGATGAAGCGCTCGGTCGCCTACCTGGAACCGTTCATGGAGGCGGAGAAGGAGAAGGCGCTGGCCGAGGGCCGCGTCGAGTCCGACCGCGGCCAGGGCAAGATCGTCCTCGCGACCGTCAAGGGCGACGTGCACGACATCGGCAAGAACATCGTCGGCGTCGTCCTCGGCTGCAACAACTACGACGTCGTCGACCTCGGCGTCATGGTGCCCGCCGCGAAGATCCTCGACACCGCGGTCGCGGAGAACGCCGACGCGATCGGGCTGTCCGGGCTGATCACCCCGTCGCTGGACGAGATGGTGTCGGTGGCGACCGAGATGCAGCGCCGCGGGATGAAGCTGCCGCTGCTGATCGGCGGCGCCACCACGTCCCGCCAGCACACCGCGGTGCGGATCGCGCCCGCCTACGACCAGACCACCGTGCACGTGCTGGACGCCTCCCGCGTCGTCGGCGTCGTCTCGGACCTGCTCGACCCCGAGCGCGCCGGCGCCCTCGCGATCTCCAACGCCGAGGAGCAGCAGCGGCTCCGCGAGCAGCACGAGAAGAAGCAGCGCGCGCCGATGCTGACGATCGAGCAGGCCCGCGCCAACCGCGAGAGCGTGCCGTTCGACGACCTGCCCGTGCCCGCCTTCACCGGGGTGCGCGTCCTCGAGCCGGACCTGGACGAGCTCCGCGCGATGATCGACTGGCAGTTCTTCTTCCTCGCCTGGGAGCTGAAGGGCAAGTACCCGGCGATCCTCGACCAGCCGGTCGCGCGGGAGCTGTTCGACGACGGCAACGGCCTCCTCGACAAGATCATCGCGGACGGGCTGCTGCGCGCCCGCGGCGCCTACGCGTTCTGGCCCGCGCACTCCGAGGGCGACGACATCGTCCTGGACACCGGCGACGGGACGCGGTTCCCGATGCTGCGGCAGCAGACCGCCAAGCCGGAGGGCCGGCCGAACCGGTGCCTGGCCGACTACATCGCCCCGTCCGGCGACCACCTCGGCGGGTTCGCGGTCACCGTGCTCGGCGCGGAGGAGCTCGCCGCCCAGTTCGAGGCCGACAACGACGACTACCGGTCGATCATGGTGAAGGCGCTCGCGGACCGGCTCGCCGAGGCGTTCGCCGAGTACGCGCACCTCCAGGCGCGGCGCGACTGGTTCGAGCCGGACGCCGACCCGAAGCTGGAGGACCTGCACGCCGAGCGGTTCCGCGGCATCCGCCCGGCGCTCGGCTACCCGGCGAGCCCCGACCACAGCGAGAAGAAGGACCTGTTCGAGCTGCTCGGCGCGGACCGGCTCGGCATCGGGCTGACCGAGTCGTACGCGATGACCCCGGCCGCCAGCGTCAGCGGGCTGATCTTCGCCCATCCGTCCTCCCGGTACTTCACCGTCGGGCGGATCGGCCGCGACCAGACCGCGGACTACGCGGCGCGGCGCGGGCTCGCCCTTCCCGAAATCGAGCGGTGGCTGCGCCCGAATCTCGCCTACGAAACGGAATGAGCTGCGGCGACACCCGCGAAACTGACCTGAACCGGCCAGCCTGATAACGCGCGCGAGCGGCATTCCCGGCCGAAATGTAAGCGATATGTAAACGGTCGCGGATTACCATGGCCCGCGTGTCGGTTGCGCTGGCTGCCCGGGCGGTCCCGAGGAAGTGGAGCACCCCGCGCTGGCTCTGGACGGTGCTGGCGGCGGCCGTCGGCCTGACGGTGCTGTCCTGGCTGGCGGCGACGGCGGTGCTGGTCGGGAGCCGGTCGGCGGTGTCGTCGGTGAAGGACGGCGGCGCCCCCGCCTACGTCAGCGCCCGCACCGCGCACGCCGCGCTGTCGGACGCCGACCGGGCCGCGTGGCAGAGCTTCCGCTCCGGCGCGGCCCAGCTCATCGGCCCCGGCCAGCAGTTCCGGGACGACCTGACGACCGCGAGCGACAATCTCGCGCACCTCGCCGAACTCGATTTCGGCGGCGCCGCCGGACGCGATCTGCTGCGCGCGGTGAACGCGCAGGTCGTCACCTATCAGGGGCTCGTGGAACAGGCCGACGCCACCTATCGGGAAGGGCTCGAAAAACTCGGGTACGCCTATCTCGGCTACGCCTCCGACCTGCTGCACGGCGACGGCGGGCTGCTGTCCCGGATCGACGAGATCGCGCGGCGGGACCTGCGCGGCATCGACGGCGAGCGGGACTCGGCGTGGGCCGGCGGGGGCCTCGCGCTCGGCGCCGCCGCCGTCGGCGTCGTGCTGCTCGGCGTCCTCGGCTACGCGCAGGTGTCGATGGCGCGGCGGTTCCGCCGGCTGATCAACCTGCCGCTGGCCGCCGCCAGCCTGCTCTTGATCGGGCTGCTGGTCTGGACGTCCATGACGTTCCTGCACGTCGACCATGCCTTCGCGGACGCGTCCGACCGCGGGGTGCCCGCCTTCGACCGGACGATCCAGGCGCAGATCCGCGGCGCCGACACCGGCGCCGGGGAACTCCGCGCGGGGCGCGCCGCGCCGAAGGGCGGCGGCCTGGACGTCGCCGCCGCCGACAAGGCGCAGCGCCCGCTGGAGGCGAAGCTGTCCGACGCCACCGACACCCGCGGCCTGGACGCGGGGCTGCCGCTGCTGTCGCTGGCCGTGGCGGTGCTCGCGGCCCTCGGCGTGGGGAGCCGGCTACGCGAGTACAGGAGATGACCGTGCGACTGCTGGCACCGCTGCTCCTGCTCTGCGCGTTCACGACCGTGTCCTGCGGCGGCACCGGGTCCGGGCAGAGCGTCACCGTGCTCGGCTCGTGGACGGGCGCCGAGGGCGACGCGTTCCGCGCGATGCTGTCCGGGTTCGAGAAGAGCACCGGCATCCACGTCGACTACACCGGAACCCGCGACGCCCGCGCGATCCTCGCCAGCGAGCTGCACGACGGCACGCCGCCCGACACCGCCGTCCTCGCCACGCCCGGCGACCTGCGCACCTACGCCGCGGCCGGCGAGCTGAGGCCGGTCGGCGGCGCCCAGCAGGGCATCGGCGGCGACCTGACCGGCGCGGCCGGCCCGGACGGCGTCCGCCGCCCCTACGGCATCGTCGTCAAAGCGGCCGTGAAGGGCCTGATCTGGTACGACCCGCGGACGCTGCCGGCGGCGACGCGGGCGCGGCTGGCGCAGCCCATCGCGTCCTTCGACGACCTGGCGAAGATCGCGTCCGGCGTGGCGGCGAAGCCGTGGTGCCTCGGCCTGGAGGACACGTCCAACTCGGGCTGGCCGGGCACCGACTGGATCGAGGACGTGATCCTGCACGAGTCCGGTCCGGACGTGTACGACCAGTGGGTCTCGGGGAACCTGCCGTGGACGTCGGACCCGGTCCGCAAGGCGTGGCGGACGTTCGGGTCGGTGGTCGCCGGGACCCGCACCGGCACCGACGCCATCCTGCTCACCGGCTACGGCAAGGCCGGCGCGCCGATGTTCGCGGACCCGCCGGGCTGCCTGTTCGACCACGCGGGGTCGTTCATCACGGCCTTCTACGGGCAGACGCCCGGCCGCCCGCAGGCGGGACGCGACTACGACTTCGTCCCGTTCCCCGGCGGGCAGGCGGTCGAGATCGGCGGGGACCTGCTCGGCATGTTCCGCGCCACCCCCGCCGCCCGCAAGCTCGTCGCCTACCTGACCACGGCGAAGGCCCAGGAGGCGTGGATCGAGCGGCCGGGCAGCGGCGCGTTCTCGCTCAACCGGTCCGTCCCGCCGAGCGTGTACCCCGACCCGCTGTCGCGGCGGATCGCGCAGACCCTGGCGAGCGCGGCGACGGTCCGCTTCGACGCCTCGGACTCGATGCCGACCGTGATGGCGGCCGCGTTCGACCACGCCGTCCTGGAGTACGTCACCGACCCCACCGCGCAGCGCCTCGACCGCATCCTCCGCTCGCTGGACCAGGTCCGCTGCACGACCGGCACCGGCGCCGTACCGCCGCGCAACTGCTGACGGGCGGCGTCACGCGCCGGGATCGGCCTCCACCAGGGCCAGGGCGAGGTGGCCGAAGCGGTCGGCGACCTCGGCGGCGGTGAGCGGGCCGTCCTCGCGGAACCACACCGACACGCCCGTCGCCATCGTGAGGATGCCGCGGACGGCCTCCGACGGGTACGGCGTGCCGAACGCGCCGGACGCGGCGCCGTCGTTCACGACGCGGTGGAACATCCGCTCGTGCTTGTCGCGCTTGGCGATGAGCAGGGCGCGCTCGCGCTGCTCGATACTGTGCATCTCGCCGACGCCGAGGACCGCCTCGCGGCGCAGCTCGGTGTGCACGAGGACGTGCTCGCGGACGAGCCGGCGCAGCCGCCGGGCGGGGTCGGGCGGGGCGCCGGCCAGGACGGCCTCGCAGCGCTCGATGAGATGGTCGATGGTCCGGTGCATGATCGCGACGAGCAGATCGTGCTTGGAGCCGAAGTAGTGGTACAGCACGGCGGGGCTCATCCCGGCGCGGTCGGCGATGTCGCGGACCGAGGTGCCGTTGTAGCCCTTCTCCGACATCGTCTCGACGGCCGCCGAGATGAGGATCCGGGTGCCGGGCGTGTCGGTCGGCCGGGACAGCGCGTCGCTCGACGTGGGCGTGACGTCGGCGGTCGTGCGGTGGGCCGGGGTCCCGCGCCCGCGGGACGCGCGCCGCGGTCCGGCCCCTGCGTCGTCGTCCACGAAGATCCTCCTCTGGATTCCGCCTGCATTCCAACGTACATTCGTTCAATGCCATCCCAGCCGGCTACCGGGAGTGTGACACCGTGACCGCACCCGTCCCCGACCCGCTGGCGGCGCTGACCGCCGCGCACCCGTCCAAGACCGCGATCATCGAGGGGGACCGGCGGCTGAGCTACGCCGCGTTCAACGCGCTGGTCAACCGCTACGCCAACGTGCTCGTCGGCCTCGGCGTCCGGGCCGGCACCAAGGTCACCTGGTGCGGGCGCAACAGTACCGAGGTCGTCGCCCTGATCGCCGCGCTGCGCAAGGCCGGCGCGGTCGGCGTCCCGCTGAACTACCGGCTGAGCCCCGAGGAGGCGTCCTACGTCGTCGCGAACGCCGACAGCGCGCTGGTGCTGTTCGACGTCGAGCAGGCGCCGCAGCTGGAGCTCGCGGCGCGCGAGGCCGAGGGCGTCCGCGGCTGGCTGGCGTTCCGGAGCGGGACCGGGCAGGTGCCGGACTGGGCGTCGGACCTGGACGCCGAGGCCGCCCGCAGCCCGGAGACAGAACCGGCCGCCGCGGGCGACGACCCGGCGGCGGGCACCGCGATGTTCTACACGTCCGGGACGACCGGCAAGCCGAAGGGCGTGGTCCGCGGCCAGCCCGACCCGGAGATCGTCATCGGGCTGGTGACGGAGATCGGCTACCAGCCCGGCGACGTGTACCTGACGACCGGGCCGCTGTACCACTCCGGCCCGATGAGCTTCATGCTGATCGTCCAGCAGATGGGCGGGACCGTCGTGGTGATGCGCGACTTCGACCCCGAGCGCTGGCTGGAGCTGGTCGAGGAGCACAAGGTGACGGCGACGTTCTCGGCGCCGACCCCGATCCGCCGCGTGCTGGACTTGCCGGACGAGGTGATCGCGGCCCGCGACCTGTCGTCGCTGCGGCGGTTCATCGCCAACGCGGCGCCCTGGCCGTTCGAGCTGAAGCGCCGCTACGTCGAGAAGATCGGCGAAGGCTCGCTGTTCGAGGTGTACGGGTCGACGGAGCTGGGCGTGGACACGATCCTTCGGCCGGAGGACCAGATGCGCAAGCCGGGCAGCTGCGGGCGTCCCGCCCCCGGCATCGAGATCGCGCTGTTCGACGATAAGGGCGAGCGCGTCGAGGAGCCGCGGGTGCCGGGCGACCTGTACGTGCGCAGCAAGGCGACGTTCGACGCCTACTACAAGGCGGACCGCAAGTTCGAGGACGTGAAGCTCGGCGAGTGGCTGACGGTCGGCGACATCGCCTACCGCGACGACGAGGGCTTCTACTACATCTGCGACCGCCGCACCGACATGATCATCTCGGGCGGGGTGAACATCTACCCGGCCGAGATCGAGGCGGTGCTGACCGCGCATCCGGCGATCGCGGACGCGGCCGTCTTCGGGATCCCGTCGCAGGAGTGGGGCGAGTCCGTGCACGCCGCGGTCGTCGTGCACCCGGGCGCGGAGGCGTCCGACGCGGAGCTGGACGCGTTCTGCCGCGAGCACCTGGCGTCCTACAAGGTGCCGCGCGGGTACGACCGGATCGCCGAGGTGCCGCGCAACCCGTCGGGGAAGGCGCTCAAGCGGCAGCTGCGCGACCCGTACTGGGAGTCGCAGGAGACCAAGATCGGCTGACCGGGGGCGGCGTCCCCGGGACCGGACCGGGGGCGGCTTCCCCGGGACCGGACCGGGCGCGGCTTCCCCGGGACCGGACCGGGTGCGGCTTCCCCGGGAGCCGCCTCCGGTGCCAAGCTGGCCTGAGCAAGCGTTAGGGAGGGTGCGTGGACTTCGAGCTGCCCGCGGAGCTGACCCGGCTCCTGGCCGATCTCGACGCGTTCATCGAGCGGGAGATCGCGCCGCTGCAGGCGCAGGACGACAACGAGCGCTTCTTCGACCACCGCCGCGAGTACGCGCGGACCGACTTCGAGAACGGCGGCGTGCCGCGCCGGGAGTGGGAGGAGCTGCTCGGCGAGATGTTCCGGCGGGCGGACGCGGCCGGCTGGCTGCGCTACGGCCTGCCCGAGGAACTCGGCGGCTCCGGCGGCACCAACCTCGACATGGCGGTGATCCGCGAGCACCTCGCCCACAAGGGCCTCGGCCTGCACAACGACCTGCAGAACGAGTCGTCGGTCGTGGGGAACTTCCCGTTCGCCCACATGCTGCTGGAGTTCGGGACGGACGAGCAGAAGGAGGAGTTCCTGCGGCCGATGCTCGCCCGCGAGAAGCGGATCGGCTTCGGCCTCACCGAGCCCGGCCACGGCAGCGACGCGACCTGGATGGAGACCACCGCCGTCCGCGACGGCGGCGACTGGGTCATCAACGGCGCCAAGCGCTTCAACTCCGGCATGCACTCGGCCACCCACGACGTGGTGTTCGCGCGCACGTCCGGCGAGCCCGGCGACGCGCGCGGCATCACCGCCTTCTTCGTGCCGACCGACGCCCCTGGGTTCTCCGTCGACTTCCACTGGTGGACGCTCAACATGCCCACCGACCACGCGGAGGTCACCATCCGGGACGTGCGGGTGCCGGGCTCGGCGGTGTTCGGCGCCGTCGGCGAGGGGCTCGACGTCGCGCAGACGTTCGTGCACGAGAACCGGATCCGGCAGGCGGCGTCCGGGGTCGGCGCGGGCCAGTACTGCATCGACCGCAGCGTCGAGTACGCGCGGGAGCGGGTGACGTTCGGGCGGCCGCTCGCGACGCGGCAGGCGATCCAGTGGCCGCTGGTGGAGCTGCAGACCGAGGCGGAGATGCTGCGCGGGCTCGTCCGCAAGACGGCGTGGGAGCTGGACCGGGTCCCGCACGTGCAGATCAGCGACAAGGTCTCGATGTGCAACTACCGCGCGAACCGGTTCGTCTGTGATGCGGCCGACCGGGCGATGCAGGTGCACGGCGGTCTCGGCTACACCCGGCACACCCCGTTCGAGCACATCTACCGCCATCACCGCCGCTACCGGATCACCGAGGGCGCCGAGGAGGTCCAGATGCGCAAGGTGGCCGGCTACCTGTTCGGCTTCGCCGGCCCGAACCGGGCGGCCCGCGCCGAGGGGAAGGGCTGACGCCGATGCCGGACGCGCGCGCCGCCGACCCGGGCCCGCCGGGGATCGACGCCGAGCGGGTGGGGGAGTGGCTGGCGGCCCACGTCGGCGGGCTGGCCGCACCGGTCCGGTTCGCGCTGGTGTCGGGCGGCCGGTCCAACCTCACCTACCGGGTCACCGACGCGGCGGGCGCCGTCTACGCGCTGCGCCGCCCGCCGATGGGCGGCGTGCTGGAGACCGCGCACGACATGGGGCGGGAGTGGCGGTTCATCTCGGCGATGGCCGGGACCGCCGTCCCCGTCGCGCCGCCGCTGGCGTTCTGCGACGACCCCGCCGTGACCGGGGCGCCGTTCTACGTGATGGGGTTCGTCGGCGGGATCGTCCTGGCCGACCGCGCCGCCGCCGAGAGGCTGGTGCCCGAGGCGAGGGCGAAGGCGTGCGACGACCTGGTCGAGGTTCTCGCCGCGCTGCACGCCCTCGACCCGCACGAGGCCGGGCTCGGCGACATGGTGCGCCGTACCGGCTTCGCCGAGCGGCAGCTCCGGCGCTGGCTGCACCAGGCGCGCCAGTCGGGCGCGGACTACCTGCCGCTGCTCGTGGAGGTCCACGACCTGCTGGCCGCGGACGTCCCGCCGCAGGGCACCGGCATCGTCCACGGCGACTACCGGGCGGGGAACCTCGCGTTCGGGCCGGACGGGACCGTCCGCGCGGTGTTCGACTGGGAGCTGGCGACGTCCGGCGACGCCCTCGCCGACCTCGGCTACCTCATCTCGACCTGGCAGGAACCGGACGATCCGCCCGGCGCCGCGCCGCGCGGGCCGACGACCGTGCCGGGGTTCGCGTCCCGCGCGGACCTCGCCGACCGGTACGCGCGGCTGTCCGGACGCGACGTGTCCGACCTGCCGTACTGGGTGGCGTTCGCGCACTGGCGGTCGGCGTGCATCGGCGCCGGGGTGCAGGCCCGCTACCTCGCCGGCCACATGGCCGACGACGGCTACCTGGCGGAGGCCCGCGAGCGCGCGGCCCTGGGCGTCGAGCTGGCCGAGAAGGCCCGCGCGGGCCTGCGCGCGCACGAGATCTGACGCCCACGAGATCTGACGCGCACGAGACCTGACGAGCGGGGACGCTGACGAGTGGAGACGACGAGATGACAGAGGACTACCGCGCGAGGGTCCGCGCGTGGCTGGCCGCGAACGACCCCGGCCCCGTCGTCGGCCTGCCGCCCGACGAGCTGCTCGCCGCGGCCAAGCGGTTCCAGGCGGCGCTCTACGAGGCGGGCTTCGCCGGGATCACCTGGCCGGAGGAGGTGGGCGGGCAGGGGCTCGGCACGGCCGAGCAGCAGGTCTTCGCCGAGGAGGCCGCCGAGTACGACCTGCCGACCTACCCGTTCATCGTCAACATGGGCATGTGCGGGCCGACGCTGGTCGACCTCGGCACCCCCGAGCAGAAGAGCCGCTACGTGCGGCCCCTGCTCAGCGGCGAGGAGATCTGGTGCCAGCTGTTCTCCGAGCCGGGGGCCGGGTCGGACGTGGCGAGCCTGCAGGCGCGGGCCGTCCGCGACGGCGACGGCTGGGTGGTGAACGGGCAGAAGGTCTGGACGACGAACGCGCAGTGGGCCGACTTCGGCGCGCTGCTCGCCCGCACCGACCCCGACGTCCCGAAGCACGCGGGCCTCACGATGTTCATCGTGGACATGCACGCGCCGGGCGTGACCGTCCGGCCGCTGAAGGACATGTCCGGCAAGGCGCCGTTCAACGAGGTGTACCTCGACGACGTGCGCGTCCCCGCGGACGCCGTCATCGGCGAGGTCGGGCAGGGCTGGCGCGCGGCGATCACCATGCTCGGGCACGAGCGGGTGTCGATCGGCTCGTCGCGGCCGTCCCGCAACAGCGCGCTGACGTTCGACGCGGTGCTCGGCCTGGCCCGCCGGCAGGGCGTCACCGACGTCCCGGCGCACCGCGAGCGGCTCGCCGGGCTGTACGCGCACGAGCGCGCGCTGGAGCTGCTCAACGCGCGGATGCGGCAGGAGGCGCAGGCCGGCCGCCCGCCGGGGGCGCGCGGCTCGGTCGCCAAGCTGGCGGGCGCGCTCCAGCTGCGCCGCGCGATCGAGGTCGCCGGGGAGCTCGCCGGTGCGGACGCGGTCGCGTGGGAACCCGGCGACCGGCACGGCGACGACCTCGCGCTCGGCATCAACTCCGCGCCCGCCACCAGCATCGCGGGCGGCACCAACGAGGTGCAGCGCAACATCATCGGCGAGCGCGTCCTCGGGCTGCCGAAGGAGCCGCAGGTGGACCGGGACGTCCCGTTCCGCGACCTGAAGGTCGGCACGCAGCGGACGGAGGACGCCCGATGAGGCTCGTACTGGACCCCGAGCAGGAGGAGCTGCGGGCCACCGTCCGCAAGGTGCTCGCCGACCGGGCGCCGAGCGCGAAGGTCCGCGAGGCGATGGACTCGGCGGACGGGTTCGACCGCGATCTGTGGCGCACCCTCGGCGAGCTCGGCGTCCTCGGCCTGGTCGTGCCGGAGTCGTTCGGCGGCGCCGGCGCGGGACACGTGGAGCGCGCCGTCGTCCTGGAGGAGCTCGGCGGCGCCCTGACGCCGTCCCCGTTCCTCGCCTCGGCCGTGCTCGCCACCGACGCGCTGCTCGCCCTCGACGACGTCGGCGCCGGCGGCGACTACCTGCCGGAACTGGCCGCAGGCGGGCTGGTCGGGACGGTCGCCGCCGCCGAGGACGGCGCCTGGGACCTCGCGGGCGGCGCCACCGCGGCGGCCGAGCGCGACGGCCGCTGGGAGCTGACCGGCACCAAGAGCCCCGTGCTCGCCGGCGACGCCGCCGACCTGATCCTCGTCTACGCGCGCACGTCCGCCGGCCCCGGCTGGTTCGCGGTGGAGCGCGGCGCGCCCGGCGTCACCCGGACGGCCCTGACCGGCCTCGACCCCACGCGGCGGCTCGCCCGGATCGACTTCGCCGCCGCCCCGGCCCGCCGGCTGATCAGCGCCGACCCGGGCGCGGCGCTGGAGACCGTCACCGGCCTCGCCGCGGTCGCGCTGGCCGCCGAACAGGTCGGCGGGATGCGGCGGGCGATGGAGCTGACCGTCGACTATGCCAAGGCGCGGGTGCAGTTCGGCCGCCCCATCGGCTCGTACCAGGCCGTCAAGCACGGCTGTGCCGACATGTACAGCGCGTGGGAGCTCGCTGTGTCCGTCCTGCGCTACGCGGCCTGGACCGCCGACCATGACATCGCCGAGCTGCCCACGGCCGCCGCGCTGGCGCAGACCTACATCGGGCCCGCGTACTTCCGGACGGCGACGGACATGGTCCAGTTCCACGGAGGCATCGGCTACACCTGGGAGCACGACGCGCACCTCTACTACAAGCGCGCCAAGAGCTCCGAGCTCCTGTTCGGCCGTCCGAGCGCGCACCGCGCCCGCCTCGCCGACCAGCTCCAGATCTAGCGGCCTTCCAGGACGGCGCGGGCGGCGTTGTGGCCGGGGATGCCGCTCACGCCCCCGCCGCGGCGGGCGCCCGCGCCGCACAGCAGCAGGCGCGGGTGAGCGGTCTCGACGCCCCACCGTCCGGCGGCCTCGTCCTCCGCGTAGGGCCAGGCGAGATCGCGGTGGAAGATGTGGCCGCCGGGCAGGCCCGCGTCGCGTTCCAGGTCGACGGGCGTCTTCACCTCCAGGCACGGCGTGCCGTCCGGCGCGCGCAGCAGGCAGTCCTCGATCGGCTCGGCGAGCACGGAGTCGAAGGAGGCGAGCGTCGCGCGCAGCGCCTCGTCGCGCGCCCGCGCGGGATCGGAGCGGAACAGCCGCGCGGGCATGTGCAGGCCGAACAGCGTCAGCGTGTGCGCCCCGGACCGGCGCAGGTCCGGGCCCAGGATCGACGGGTCCGTCAGGGAGTGGCAGTACACCTCCGCCGGCGGGACGTCCGGGATCGTCCCGGCCGCCGCCTGCGCGTAGGCGGCGGAGAGCCGATCGCGGCCCTCGTTGATGTGGAAGGTGCCGCCGAACGCCTCCTCGGGACGGACCGACGGGTCGCGCAGCCGGGGCAGGCGGGCGAGCACCATGTTCACCTTCAGCTGCGACCCCTCCGGCGGGTCGTGCGAAGGCTCGCCGAGGAGCCGGGACAGCACCGCCGGAGGCAGCGCGGCGAGGACCCGGTGCGCGGTCACCGCGTGCTCCGCGCCGTCCTCGTCGCGGAAGGCCACCTCTCCCGACGACGGGTCGATCGCGAGCACCTCCATGCCGGTGCGCAGGTCCGCGCCCGCCGCCCGCGCCGCATCGGCGAGCGCCGCCGTCACCGCGCCCATGCCGCCGACCGGCACGTTCCAGTCGCCGGTGCCGTTCCCGATCACGTGGTAGAGCAGGCAGCGGTTCGCGAGCAGGGACCCGTCCGCCGGGTCGGCGAAGGTGCCGATCAGAGCGTCGGTCAGCACGATCCCGCGCACCGTGTCGTGCCGGAACCGCTCGTCCACCGACGCGCCGATCGGACGCTCGAAGAACGTCCGCCATGCCTCGTCGTCGCCGACCGCCGTGCGCAGGGCGGCGCGGTCGGGGAGCGGCTCCAGCAGGGTCGGCGCGACTCGCTGCGCGACGTGCCCGGCCAGGCCGTAGAACCGGCGCCAGGCGGTGAAGTCGCGGTCGTCCCCGGTGACGGACGCGAACGACGCGGCGGTGCGGGCGCCGTCGGCGCCGTCGACCAGCACGCCCGTGTCACCCGACGGGGTGTAAGAGGCGAACCGGCGGCGCCGCAGCTCGACCGGCAGCCCGAGGTCCCGGACGATCTTCGTCGGCAGCAGGCTGACCAGGTAGGAGTACCGGGAGACCCGCGCGTCCACGCCGGGGAACGGCCGCGCCGACACCGCCAGCCCGCCGAGGTGCGGCAGGCGTTCGAGCACGAGCACGCGCCGCCCGGCGCGGGCGAGGTAGGCGGCGGCGACGAGGCCGTTGTGGCCGCCACCGGCGACGACGACGTCATAGGCGGGCACCGTGTCATAAGCGCGCAGGGTGTCGTGGGAGGGCACCGTGTCATGGGCGGGCACCGGTCATCCCTTCAGAAGAGCGTCGGGGGCTCGGCCGGGACGGGCTCGGAGAGCGGCTCAAGCTCGGGCACGAGGGCGCGCACCTCGTCGTGGAAGCGGCGGGCCAGCGGCAGAGCCTCGGCGTTGTCCGGGGTGTGCACGAACACCGTCGGCGAGCGTCCCTCGCGCAGCCAGCCGGCGACCTTCTCCGCCCACGGCCGCCAGCCCTCGACCGTGCGGTCCGTGTCGTCCCGGCCGAGGTAGCGGACGACGGGCCGGTCGGTCAGGGCGGGCGCCCGGCGCGGCACGCGCGGCTTCTTCGTCCACGCGTCCCGTTCGGCGTCGCTGGTCGGCGGGCTCCGGAACAGCACGGTCGTGTCGAACGGCACCCACTCGGCCCCGGCCCCGCCGAGGACCCGCATGAGGTCGCGGGCGGCCCCGCCGTCCTCGAAGAAGGCCCGGTGCCGGACCTCGGCGGCGTACCGGTACGCAGGCGGCATGCCGCGCAGGAACGCCGCCAGCGCGCCAAGGTCGTTCGGGCCGAACGCGCCGGGCAGCTGGATCCAGAGGGCGTGGACGCGGGGCCCGAGCGGCTCGATCGCGGCGAGGAAGGACCGCAGGTCCTCGCCGGGGTTCGCGAGCCGCCGCTCGTGCGTGATCGCCTTCGGCAGCTTGAGCAGGAAGCGGAAGTCCGGCGCGGTCTGCCGCGCCCACGACTCGACCGTCGCCCGCGCGGGCGTCGCGTAGAACGTCGTGTTGCCCTCCACGGCGTTGCACCACGACGCGTAGGCGCGCAGGCGCTCGGCCGGGGCCAGCGGATGGGGCAGGAACCGACCCTGCCACGGCGCGTGCGCCCACATCGCGCATCCCACATGAAGCCGCATGGACGCGACGTTATCGGAGCCGGGACGGGCGCCGGCCCGCCCGGTAACGAAACGGGGAAAGATCGTTCCTCCCGGGCGGCGTCAGGGGGCTGACGACTAGTGTGATCGCACAACATGAGCGGAAGGCGGTGGCCGGTGAGCGGTCCCGAGCAGGCGCCGGCGGGGGTCGACACCACCGTCCCGAGCGTCGCGCGGATGTACGACTACTACCTGAGCGGCAAGGACAACTACCAGGTGGACCGGGACGCCGCGGAGAGGGTCATCGCGGCCAGCCGGGAGAGCGGCACCGACATCCGGGTCGCGGCGCGCGACAACCGCGGCTTCCTCGGCCGGGCCGTGCGTGCGCTCGCCGAGGCCGGCGTCCGCCAGTTCCTCGACATCGGCGCCGGGCTGCCGACCCAGGAGAACGTGCACCAGGTGGCGCTGCGCCACGCGCCCGACTCGCGCGTGGTGTACGTCGACAACGACCCGATGGTCCTCGTGCACGCGCGCGCCCTGCTCGCCGACAACCCGGCGACGGCCGTCGTCGACGGCGACCTGCGCGACCCGGCGAGCATCCTGGAGCATCCCGGGGTCGCCGCCCGCATCGACTTCGCCGAGCCGGTCGCCGTCGTGTTCTGCGCCGTGCTGCAGTTCGTGCCGGACGACGCGGAGGCCGCGGCGATCGTCGGCGCGTTCCGGGAGCGGTGCGCCGCCGGGAGCCACCTCGTCGTCTCGCACCCGTTCCCGGGCGAGCGCCCGGGAGAGGCGTTCGACGAGATCGGCGACGTCTACACCACGACGTCGTCGCGGTCGTTCACCCTGCGCGGCCGGGCCGCCGTCGGGCGGCTGCTCGCCGGCACCGAACTGCTGGAGCCGGGGCTGGTCCCGGTGCAAAGCTGGCGGCAGGACGACGTCCCGCCCGACTTCACCGTCCCCTCCTACCTCGGCGGCGTCGGCCGCGTCGGCTGACCGCCCGGCGGTCCCGCCAGACCGGCCCCGCGCCGACGTCCCGCGCCGACGCCCCGCGTTCGCGGCGGGGTGTCGCGGCGCTTACGTTCCGATAACCCTCGGCCTCCTAACATCCGGCCAGTGGCCTGTTCATCTGCCGGTGATCCGCTCGGGGCGAGGAGGTGGGCCGGGTGCTGCCGGATCCGGACGTGACCGTCGTCGTGGTCGCGCGCGGCGGCCCGCAGGGGCTCGCCCGCTCCGTCCGCTCGGCGCTGGAGCAGTCGCTGCCCGGCGTCGAGGTCGTCATCGTGGACGAGGCGGGCGGCGCGCCAGCCGCGCGCGCCACCGCGCGGCTCGTCGCGGGCGCGCGGGACCGGGTGCGGGCGTTCGCGCTCCAGGAGCGGTCGGGCGGCGACGGCCGGGCCCGCAACCTCGGGCTGCGCTACGCGCGCGGCCGGTACGTGATGTTCCTCGACGCCGGCGACACCCTCGACCCGCACGCCTGCAAGACCATGGTGACCGCCGCGGCGCAGGCGGGCGCCGACCTCGTCGCGGGACGCTCCGTCCAGGCGTCCCGCGACGGGGAGCGGACCCGGTTCCCGCACCTGTACGGGGAGCGGCGGCTCCATTCCTCGATCGCGGACGCCCCGGAGCTGCTGGACGACGCGATGGCCGCCGACAAGTGCTACCGCCGCGCGTTCCTGGAGCGGCAGGACCTGCGGTTCGCGTGCCGGCTGCGGCACGCCGACCTGCTGTTCACGGCCGCCGCGTACGCGGCCGCCCGGCCGATCGCCGTCGTCCCCGACCGGGTGCTCGACCGGTCCGCGGACCGCGCGGGCGTCCCGCCGACCGACCTCGGCGACTTCGCCGACCGGCTGGAGATCCTCCGGCGGACCGGCGCGCTGCTCCGCGCGCGGGGCGCGGAGGCCCTCGCGCGCCGGGTCGAGATCCGGTTCGCCGGGCGGGTGCTGCCGCGCTGCCTGCGCGAGCTGCGCGGCCGCGAGCCCGGCCACCGGGACGCGTTCGTCGAGCTGGCCCGCGGCTACCTCGCCGAGCTGGACGAGACGCTCCTCGCGGACGCCGGGCGGATCCCGGCGATCGCCGCGCTGATGGTGCTGGAGGGCGACACCGCAGCGGCGATGGCCGCCGCCGACTACGCGCCCCGCGGCGCCGGAAGGCCCGTCCTCGCGATCGAGCCCGTGGAGCGGGACGGGCGGGTCTACTGGCCGGGCGCCCACCTCGGCACCCCGCTCGGCCGCCGCGTCCTCGACATCACCGACCTCGGCCTCGCGAGCGCCCCGCTCGGCGCGCTGCGGCTCGGCGGCGAGGTCACCCGGATGCGCCGGGTGGGCCGGGCGCTGCACGTGTCCGGGACCGTCGCCAACCCGCTCGGCCGCCTCGGGCCCGGGACGGGCCTCGACGGCGTCCTGGAGATCCGCGACCGGCACCGCGACGGCCGGGCGTTCGAGGTGCCGGTGACCGTCGGCGCGCGCAACGGGGAGATCACCTGGGACGCGGTGTTCGTCCCGGACGCCGTGATCCGCCCGACCGGCCTCGCCGACCGGACCTGGGGCCTCTGGCTGCGGCTGCGCGCGGGCGCGAGCACCGTCGAGGTCCGGCTGACCTCGGACGGCACCGCGCACCGCGGGCTGGTCCTGCCCGTCCGGCCCCGGCTGACCCGGGCCGCCGGCGACCGGCTGGAGGCCTACGTCGCCCCGACCGGCGAGCTCGCCCTGCGCGTCGCGGCCGAGGGGTGGCCCGCGCGGGCGGCGCTGCCCGCGCTGCGCCGGGCCCGCCGGTCGCGGCTGCGCCCGGCGGCCCGCCGCCGCACCGGGCCGCCGGGAGATCGGCTCGGGGATCCCGCTTCCGGCCCGCCGGCCCGCCCCGCCGTGCGATGATCATCGGGTGCGACGCGGTCGCGACCCCCGTCTACAAGCGTGTAGATTTCGGGGACGCCGGACCGGGCGCGGGCCCGGTCCCTCCTGAACACGGGGGATCCCATGATCGACGCCTTCGGCGCGCTGCCCGCGGCGGTGAACCCGCTGGACGCGGGGTCGCTGCTGGCGGCCTTCGGCGCCATCGGCATCGCCGTGGTGATGTTCGCCGAGACCGGGCTGCTGATCGGCTTCTTCCTGCCGGGCGACTCGCTGCTGTTCACCGCCGGGCTGCTGTGCACGGCGAGCTCGCACGGCGACACCCGGCTGTCGCTGCCCTGGGTGATGCTCGCGGCCGCGTTCGGCGCGCTGGCCGGCGCGCAGACCGGCTTCGTCATCGGGCGCCGCGGCGGGCGCGCGCTGCTCGCCCGCACCCGCAACCGGCACCTGCTGGAAGGGGTCCAGCGGGCGGAGGAGTTCCTCGCCCGGTACGGGCACGGCAAGGCCATCGTGCTGGCCCGGTTCGTCCCGGTCGTCCGGACCGTCCTGAACCCGCTGGCCGGCGCCCTGGACGTGCCGACCAAGGTGTTCACGGTCTGGCAGATCGCCGGTGGACTGGTGTGGAGCCTCGGCCTGGTGCTCGGCGGCTACCTGCTCGGCTCCTCGATCCCGAACGTCGACCACTACCTGCTGCCGGCCGTCGGGGTGATCGTCGCGCTGTCGCTCGTCCCGGTCGCCCTCGAACTGCTCAAGGCGCGCCGCAAGAACACCGGCTCCCGGGGACGGGGCCCCGGGGACGCGGTCCAGGCGCCGCCGCGCCGCCCGGCGGGCACCCGCGGCGCGCACCGGCGGGTGAGGTGAGCGCCCCGCGTGCCACACTGGGGTGCGAAGGGCGGTCGGAGGGTTTCACGAGGGGGCGCCCATGACCGGCGGACGCAGGGCGGCGGGCGCCCTGGAGTCGGAGATCATGACCGTGCTGCAGCAGGCCGGGGAGCCGCTGAGCCCGGCGGGGGTGCGGCAGCGCCTCGACGGCGACCTCGCCTACACCACGGTCGTGACGATCCTGACCCGCATGCACGGCAAGGGGCTGCTGGTCCGCGGCAAGTCCGGCCGCGCCTACCGGTACGCGCCGGTCAGCGACGAGCCGGGGCTCGTCGCCCGGCGCATGTACCAGGCCCTCGACGGGCGGCCCGACCGCGCCGCCGTCCTCGCGCGGTTCGTCGAGTCCCTCTCCGACCAGGACGAGCGGCTGGTCCGCACGCTGCTCGGGAGCGGGTGAGCGGCCATGGACCTGGACGGCCTGCTGCCCCTGGTGGTGCCCGCCGTGATGGCCCTCGCAGCCGGACCGCTGTCGGGACGGCTCCCGCCGCGCACCGCGACCTGGCTGCTCACCGCCACCGCCGTCGTGCTGGCGCTCGCGAGCACCGCGACGCTGGCCGTGCTGGCGCTCGGCGGGACGCTGCGGCTGCCGGTGATCGCGGCGCTCGGCCACCTGTCCGAGCACGTCCTGCACCACGACCCGCAGACCAGCCCGATCGTGGCGACGGTGGCGGGCCCGGCGCTGGCCGCGAGCCTCGCGGCGGCCGGCTACGCCGCGGCGGGACGCATCCGGGCCCTGCTGGCGGGCGCGCGGGCGGCCCGTGACCTGCCCGGCCGGGAGATCGTCGCGGTGGTGGAGGACGACGCGGCGGACGCGTTCGCGCTCCCCGGCCGGCCCGGCCGCGTCGTCGTGTCCACCGGGATGCTGGCGATCCTGGACGAGGCGGAGCGGCGCGTCCTGCTCGCGCACGAGCGCGCCCACCTGTCCGGGCGGCACCACGTCTTCCGCGCGCTGGTCCACGTCGCGACCGCCGCGAACCCGATGCTGTGGCCGCTGCGCGGCGCCGTCACCTTCACGACCGAGCGGTGGGCGGACGAGCGGGCCGCCGCCGGCGCCGACCGCGAGCGCGCCGCCCGCGCGATCGGCAAGGCCGCCCTCGCGCACAACCGCCGCCCGGGCCTCGGGCACGCCGCCGCCCTCGGCATCGGGCGGGTCGCCGCGCTCGGCCGCCGCCGTCCCGGGCCGCTGCCGCGCCGCGTCGCCGCGCTGCTCGCGCCCCCGCCGCCGCACCGCCGGTGGCTCGTCGTGGCGACGGCCGCGCTGGTCGTCCTGTCGGTGTGGGCCGCCAACGACGGCGCGCTCGACCTGCACCAGGTGATCGAGCACGCGCAGACCCGCTAGCGCGCCTCCGGCGGCCGGGGGCGCTCCAGCAGGTCGCGCAGGAGCCGCTCGTCGCTCTCGTTCAGGTCGGAGACGAACCGGGCCAGCACCCCGGGGCGCTCGTCGCCGCTGCGGTCGAGCTCGGTGTGCATGCGGTGCGCGGTGAGGGCCGCGGGGTCCTCGACGACGGCGCTGTAGGCGTAGGTGCGGCCGGCGCGGACCCGGCGCAGCAGCCCCTTGGCGTGCAGGCGGCCGAGGATCGTCGCGACCGTCGTGCGGGCCAGGCCGTCGCCGAGGGCGGCGCGGACGTCCCGCGCGGTCAGCGGCCGCGCGGCGGCCCAGATCGTCTCGAGCACCGCCGATTCCAGCTCGCCCGACGGGCGGCGCGCTGCAGAGGTCACGGACAGAAGTCTGTCACAGGACGGCCGAAACGACCCCGAGACGGACGCGGCGGACCGCCCCGAATGACCCGGACACGGCGGACGTCGCGGACGCCGAGTACGGCCCGGACGCGGCGGGCCCGATGGGTCAGCGGGGGGTGAGTAGGTCGCCGACGGCGGCGATGCCCGCGCGCACGGCCCGCTCGCCGGTGTTGCCGAATCCGAGCACGAGCTGGAGCGGGGCGTCCGAGCCGTCCGCGCGGCACATGCTCATCCCGTGCAGGCCGACCCCGCGCGCGCGGGCCGCGTCCACCACCGCCGCCTCCCTTTCGGGGACGTCGAGGTGCGCGACGGCGTGGAAGCCGGCGTCCAGGCCCGTCACCCGGACGCCGGGCGCGTGCTCGGCGAGCGCCGCGAGCAGCGCCGCGCGGCGCGCCGCGTACACCGCGCGCATCCGGCGCAGGTGCCGGTCGTAGCGGCCCGACTCGACGAGCCGGGCGAGCGCGAGCTGGTCGAGCGCCGGGGAGCCGCGGTCGCTCAGCAGCTTGTACTCCACGATCGCCGCCGCGAGCGAGGGCGGGGCGAGCAGCCAGCCGAGGCGCAGCGCGGGCGCCAGCGACTTGCTGACCGTGCCGATCGACACGACCCGGTCGGCGGCGAGGCCCTGCAGAGCGCCGACCGGCTCGCGGTCGTAGCGGAACTCGGCGTCGTAGTCGTCCTCGATGATCACGGCGTCCCGGTCGGCCGCCCACGCGATCAGCTCCAGGCGCCGCCGCGGCGCCATGACCACGCCGGTCGGCCACTGGTGCGCCGGGGTGACGACGACGGCGCGGGCACCGGTGGCGGCGAGCGCCCGCACGTCGACGCCGTGCTCGTCCACCGGCACCGGCACCGCGTCCAGCCCGGCCCAGGACGCGGCGGCGCTGGTGGAGCGGGGGCCGCCGGGGTCCTCGTAGGCGACCGTCCGGACCCCGGCGCGGGCCAGCGCGCCGAGCGCCAGCACCAGCGCCTGGGCGTGGCCGGAGCAGACGACGATCCGCTCCGGCTCCGCGGCGGCGGCCCGGACGCGCCGCAGGTATCCGGCCAGCACCTCGCGCAGCGGCATGGCGCCCGCCGGGTCGCCGTAGTCGAGCGCGGCGGTCGGGATCGCCCGTCCCGCCTCGCGGACCGCCCACAGCCAGTCCGCCATCGGGAAGGAGCCGAGGTCCGGCACCCCGGGACGGAAGTCGGCGATCAGCCGGGCGGGCGGCGGAACGGGCCGCGGCGGCTCCGTCGGCGCCGCGGGCGCCGCCCCGGCCGCGACGCGGGTCGCCGAGCCGCTCCGCGTGACGAGGTACCCCTCCGCCTGGAGCTGGGCGTAGCACTCCTGGACCAGGCCGCGCGAGATCCCCAGCGTCCGGGCCAGCTCCCGCGAGGACGGCAGCCGCTCGCCGACCCGCAGCCGTCCGCCCCGGATCGCGTCCCTGACCTGGCATTCCAGCTGGGCGCGCAGCGGTTCGCCGGACGACCGGTCCAGCGGCACCAGTAGTTCGGGAGACGAACCGGACCACTCCAGCGGCATGGAAGTGGAGCTTATCGGCGGTCCGCCCGGTCCGTAGCGTGATCGGCATGACGACGACGCAGTGCCTCGAAGCCCCCGCCCCCGCGGCGAAGCCGCCGCTCCTGACCCGCCCGCTGCTGCTGAGGTTCGTGTCGATGCTCGGCGCGGCGATCAGCTTCTACCTCCTGCTGTCGGTGGTGCCGCTCTACGCGCAGGGCACGGGTGGTGGCGGCGGCGCGGCGGGCCTGGCGACCGGCGCGCTGATGCTCGCCACCGTGTGCGGCGAGTTCGGCACCCCGTGGCTGGTCGGCCGGTACGGCTACCGGGTCGCGCTGGGCGCCGGGCTGGTGCTGCTCGGCGCGCCCGCCCTCGTGCTGACGCTGTCGTCGAGCATGGCGTGGATCGTCCTGGTCTGCCTGCTGCGCGGGCTCGGGTTCGCGCTCACGGTGGTCGCCGGGGGCGCGCTGACCGCCGCGCTGATCCCGGACGAGCGGCGCGGCGAGGGGCTGGCGCTCGTCGGCATCGTGGCGGGCGCCCCGGCGCTCGGTGCGTTGCCCCTCGGCGTCTGGTCCGTCCGGCACTTCGGGTACACGCCGGTCGCGGTCATCGCGGGCGCCGCCGCCCTCGTCGCGGTCGCGTCCGTGCCCGGGCTGCCGGACGGTGAGCGCCGGACCGGACGGGCCACCGGGCTCCTCGCCGGGCTGCGGACGCCGGCGCTGTCGCGTCCCGCGCTCGTCTTCGGCGCGTCCGCGCTGGTCGCCGGGATCATCGTGACGTTCCTGCCGCTCGCCGTGGCGTCCGCGTCCGCCGGGGTCGTCGCGGCGGCGCTGTTCCTGCAGCCGCTCGCCTCGACCGTCGCCCGCGTCGTGGCGGGCCGGATCGGCGACCGGCGCGGGCAGGCCGGGCTGGTGCCGCCCGGCGTGGTCCTGTCGGCCGCCGGCGTCCTGCTCACCGCGCTCACGCACCACGACCTCGCCGTCATCGCCGGGGTGACGGTGTTCGGCGTCGGGTTCGGGCTGCTGCAGAACGCCACGCTCGCCCTGATGTACGCGCGGGCGCCGCGGTCGGCGTACGGCACGGTCAGCGCGCTGTGGAACCTCGCCTACGACGCCGGGATGGGCGTGGGCGCGCTCGGGTTCGGGCTCGTCGCCGGGCGGACCGGCTACCCGTGGGCGTTCGTCCTCACCGCGGCGCTGCTGGCGGCGGCGCTGCCGGTGGCGCTGCGCGACCTGCGCGGCGGGTCCCGCTCAGCGGGCCCCGCCCCGGCCTCCGAGTGACGAATATTGTATCCATTACCTCCAGGCAGAGATCTCGAGGAGGGCCGGGCGATGACGGAGACGCTGCGGATCGAGGACGACGGCGCGGTGCGGACGCTGGTCTTCGCCCGCCCGGAGGCGGCCAACGCCTTCAACGAGGAGCTGTACCACGCCGCCGCGCGGGCGCTGCGCGACGCCGCGTCCGACGACGGCGTCTCGGTCGTGCTGCTGACGGGGGAGGGCCGCGCGTTCACCGCCGGGACCGACATCAAGGAGATGGCCGAGATCGCCCGCGACCACGCCGCCGGCCGCTCGGACCAGGAGATGGGCAGCGGGTTCATCGCGCTCGTCGACGCGCTCGCCGCGTTCCCGAAGCCGCTGATGGCGGCGGTGAACGGCGCCGGCGTCGGCCTCGGGATCACCATGCTGGGCCACTGCGACGTGGTCCTCGTCGCCGAGCACGCCCGGCTGATGGCGCCGTTCGCGGCGATGGGCGTCGTGCCGGAGGCGGCGGGCAGCTACCTGCTGCCCGCGCGCATGGGCCACCAGCACGCCGCGCTCGCGCTGTTCACCGGGAACTGGGTCACCGCGGAGGAGGCCGTGCGCTGCGGCCTCGCGCTGCGCGCCGTCCCGGCGGAGGCGCTGCTGGAGGAGGCGCGCGGCATCGCCCGCGAGATCGCGGCCAAGCCGCTGGCGTCGCTGGTGGCCACCAAGGAGCTGATCCTCGCGCCGCGGCGCGAGGAGGTGCGCCGCGCCCGCGAGCGCGAGGACGCCGCGTTCGCCCGCCTGCTGGGGGAGGCCGGCGCGGACGGCCGCATCGCCGCCCGGCTCGGCTGACCCGCCGGACGCGCCGGGGTCACTCCCGCGCGGGCACTCCGCGCAGCGCCGCCTCGCCGAACAGCGGCTCGAACACCGAGGAGTAATCGGGGCCCCGGCGCAGGTGGTGGCCGCCGTCCACGTTGATGACCTGCCCGGTGATCCACGAGGAGTCCGGGCTCGCGAGGAATCCGACCGCGGCGGCGATGTCCTCGGGCTCCCCGACGCGGGCGATCGGCATGCAGGCCAGGTAGTCCTCCAGCACAGGGCCGGTGTCGGCGATGCCCGCCACCAGCTCGGTGCGGGTCAGCCCGGGGCGGACGCCGTTCACCCGGATCCCCGCGCCGCCGAGCTCGTCGGCCGCCAGCTGGACGAGGTGGTCCACGGCCGCCTTCGACACCCCGTACGCGCCGAACCAGCGGTGCGTGTTCGACGAGGCGATGGACGAGATCGCGACGATCGAGCCGCCGCCCGCGCCCGCCATCGCCCGCGACGCGTGCCGGATCGTCAGCATGGTGCCGGTGGCGTTCAGCTCCATCGTCGCGCGCCAGGCGTCGAGGTCGAGGTCCCCGATCGGGCCGATGGAGCTGGACCCGCCGGCGCAGGCCACGGCCGTGCGCAGCGGCCCGCGCTCCGCCGCCACCGCGACGGCGTTCTCCACCTGCGCGTCGTCGGTGACGTCCGCGACGACGTACCGGATGCCCTTGCCGGTCTTCCCGGCCGCCTCGCGCAGCCGGTCCTCGGTGCGCCCGCAGATGGTGACGGCCGCGCCGAGGTCGGCGAGCCGGGCCGCGCAGGCGAGCCCGATGCCACTGCCGCCGCCCGTGACCAGCGCCGCCGTGCCGTCGAGATGTCCCATGTCGTCTCCTCTTCAGCGATCGGTTCTTCAGCGGTCGATCGCGGTGGTGCCGCCGTCGACCGTCAGGTGCGTGCCGGTGATGAAGGACGCCTCGTCGCTCATGAGGAACCGGACCGCCGCGGCGACCTCCTCGGGCCGGCCGAGCCGGCCGGCCGGGGCCTTGGCCTCGAAGAGCGGCCGCATCTCCGCCGGCACGTCCGTGCTGAGCATCGGGGTGTCGATGTACCCGGGGCAGACGGCGTTGACGCGGACGCCGTCCCCGGCGAGCAGGTGCGCCATCGAGCGGGTGAGGCCGAGCAGCCCCGCCTTGGACGCGCAGTAGGACGGGATGAACAGGCTCCCGACGAACGCCTCGATCGAGGCGATCCCGACGATCGCCGAGCCCTCCTGCGCGCGCAGGTCGTCCAGCAGCGCCTGGGACAGCAGCGCGTGCGCCCGCAGGTTGACGTGCTGGACCGCGTCCCAGCGGGCCTCGTCGAGGTCGCCGACCGCGGCCGGGCCGGAGATCCCGGCCGCGTGCACGAGGCCGCCGATCGGGCCGAGCGCGGCGCGGCTGCGCTCGATCGCGGCGGGGAACGCGGCGGCGTCGGTCACGTCGATGGTGACGGCGAGCGCGGCCGTCCCGGTGGCGGCGCCGATCGCCTCGGCGACGGCGGTGGGGTCGGTGCGGTCCCAGAGGGCGACGGGGCGGTCGGCCTCGGCGAGGGCGCGGGCGCAGGCGGCGCCGATGCCGGACGCCGCGCCGGTGACGACGACGGCGGTGACGGGGGAGGGGGCGGGCACGGTCATGGGCCCTCCGAATACTTGATACTTGATGCAAGTCGAGTTTGAGATTAGCGTGCTTCCGATCCCGCCGACAGGGCCGGCGGGCCGACCCCGGAGGGCGCCGTGCGGGAACTGCGCGGGAGGGCGGCGGCGGTGACCGGTGCCGGGAGCGGCATCGGGCGCGCGCTCTCCGTCCGGCTGGCGCGCGAGGGCGTGCGCCTGGCGCTCGCCGACCTCGACGGCGACGCGCTCGCGGAGACCGAACGCGCCCTCGGCCCCGGCGCGACGGTCGTCACGCAGGTCACCGACGTCGGCGACGAGCGGTCCGTGCAGGCGTTCGCCGACCGCGCGTTCGCCTCGCTCGGCGAGGTGCACCTGCTCTTCAACAACGCGGGCGTCTACATGGGCGGACGCACCTGGACGCGTCCCGCGGCCGACTTCGAATGGACGCTGCGCGTCAACCTCTGGGGCATCCTGCACGGCGTCCGCGCCTTCGTGCCCCGCATGATCGAGCAGGGCGGCGAGGGGCACATCGTCAACACGTGCTCGGTCGCCGGCCTGTTCGCCGGCCCCGGCGCCGCGCCCTACACGGTCTCCAAGTGGGCGGCGTTCGCGGCGACGCTCAGCCTCGCCCAGGAACTCGCCCTGGAGAACTCGCCGCTGCGCGTCTCCGCCCTGTGCCCCGGCGGCGTCCGGACGCGCATCCACGAGTCCGAGCGGGGCCGTCCCGCCGGCCTGGCGACCGAGCCGGGCGAGGACTCCGCGTTCATGGGCGAGATGATCGCCCAGACCGTCGCGGGGGGCATACCCGTGGAGAAGGTGGTGGAGGACGTGCTGAGCGCCGTCCGCGAGGAGCGCTTCCTCGTCCTCACCCATCCCGAGTACCGGCCGGGCCTCGCCGAGCAGGCCGAGGCGCTCGCCGCCGGGCGCCTGCCGGGCATGCCCGACTTCGAGATGAGGGAATGATGTCGCCGAAGACCAGCGCCGCGCCCAAGGGCATGGACTCGCCGATCATGCCGAAGATCCTCAAGGTCATGGCGCGGCTCAACATCGCCGCCTACCGCGCGACCGGCGGCCGGGTCGGCGGGACGTGGCGGCTCGGCAGCGCCTTCCGCAAGGGCGTGCCGATCTGCCTGCTCACCACCAAGGGGCGCAAGACCGGCCGCCCCCGCACGCAGCCGCTGCTCTACATGCCGGACGGCGACCGCGTCGTCATCGTCGCGTCCCAGGGCGGCCTGCCCAAGCACCCCCTCTGGTACCTGAACCTGCTCGCGGACCCGCGGGTGACCATCCAGGTGAAGCGGGACGTCCGCCGCATGCGCGCCCGCACCGCCTCGTCCGAGGAGCGCGCCGAGCTCTGGCCTCGGCTGGTCTCCGTCTACGCCGACTTCGACAAGTACCAGTCCTGGACGGACCGCGAGATCCCCGTCGTCATCTGCGACCCCGCCTAGCGGGCCTCCCCGTCTTCCCCCGGCCGCCGGGCCCGCCACCCGGCGGCTTCGGCTTGACGCCCCTGATGGCTAACCGCTATTCATTTGGCTAGCCGTTAGGGGTGATGAATGCAGGACGCGGTGCTGGCGATGCTCGCGAAGGAACCGTCGCACGGTTACCTCCTGCGCGAGCGGCTCCGGAAGGCCCTCGGGCCGCTCGGGGAGTCGATGAACGCCGGACAGGTCTACGTGACCCTCGCCCGGCTGGAGAAGCAGGGCCTGGTCGCGTCCGAACGCGCCGACGGCCTGCCCGACCGGCCGGACCGCAAGGTGTACGCGCTGACGCCGGCCGGGCAGCAGCGGGTCGCCGCCTGGCTGGGCGAGGTGAGCTGGCCGAAGCCGAACCTGGCGGAGTTCCACCTCAAGCTCGCCGCCGCGGCCGCGGGCCGGCTCGCCGATCCGGTCGAGCTCGTGGACGCGCAGCGCCGCGAGCTGCTGCGGCGGCTCGGCGAGGCGCAGCGCGCGCTGCTCGCGGAGCCCGCCGGCTCCACCGCGGGCCTGCTGCTGGAGGGCGTCGCGCTGCGGCTGCAGGCCGACCTGCGCTGGCTGGAGGCCTGCGAGCGGGTCTGGTCGAAGATCGCCGAGGACGAATCCGAGGACGCATGAACGAGTTCGGCGCGGTGCTGCAGGCCCGCGGGCTGTGCAAGGAGCACGGCCAGGGGCAGGGGCTGGTCCGGGCGGTCGACGAGGTCGACCTGGACGTCCCCGCGGGGCAGATGCTGGCGGTGACGGGGCCGAGCGGCTGCGGGAAGTCCACGCTGCTGCATCTCCTCGGCGGGCTGGAGCGGCCCAGCCGCGGGGAGGTGTGGCTGGCCGGCAAGCGCATCGACGCCCTGAGCGAGCGGGCGCTGGCCCGGCTCCGGCGGCGGTCCGTCGGTTTCGTCTTCCAGGCGTTCCACCTCGTGGAGGAGCTGTCGGCGAGGGAGAACGTGGAGCTGCCCGTGCTGCTGGCCGGGCGTTCGCCGCGCGCGGCCAAGCGGCGCGCGGCCCTGCTGCTGGAGCGGGTCGGGCTCGCCGACCGCGCCCGGCACCTGCCGTGGGAGCTGTCGGGCGGGCAGCGGCAGCGGGTGGCGATCGCCCGCGCGATGGCCAACGAGCCGCTGGTCCTGCTGGCCGACGAGCCGACCGGGAACCTCGACACCGCGGCGACGCTCGACGTGCTGCGGCTCTTCGAGGAGCTGCGCGCCGCCGGGCAGACCCTCGTCATCGTCACGCACGACGAGCGCGTCGCGGCCACCGCGGACCGGGTCGTGTCGATGCGCGACGGGACGTTCGTCGACGACACCCGGCTGGCCGGCCACGCCACCGGGGGGCTCGGCGACATGTTCGGGCTGGAGGACTGAGCCGCGTGGGCCGCCTCCTGCTGGTGCTCCGCCTCGTCGTGGCCGACGTGCGCCGCCATCCCGCCCAGGCCGCGATGATGCTCGCCTCGATCACCGCCGCCACCGCCGCGCTGGCCCTGGGCATCTCGCTGAACGGGGCGACCGACACGCTCTACCGCCAGACCCGCGCGGCCACGGCCGGACCGGACGTTGTGGCGCTTTCCCCAGGCGCCGACCGGGCCGCGACTGCGGCGCTGACACCGCTGGCACAGGCGTCCGAAGTCACCGCCCATAGCGGGCCGTACCGCCAGTACTACACGACGCTGACGGCGCACGGCCACACGTCGCGCGCGGTTGCGCAGGGCGCCGCGGCGACGCCGGGTCCGGTCGATCGTCCGCTGGTCACGTCGGGCACCTGGGTGCGTCCCGGCGGCGTGGTGGTCGAACGCGGCTTCGCGTCCGCCATGGGCATCCGGGTCGGCGACCGCGTCACCTTCGCGGGCCGCTCGCGTCCCGTCGCCGGGATCGCCGTGACCACCGCGCACACCATCTACCCGTGGGCGCAGATGATCGGCCCGGGCGGCGGTCCGGACGACTACAGCGGCCTGGTCTGGGTGAGCGAGGCCGACACCGGGGCGCTCGCGGCCGCCGATCTCCCGGCGACCTCCCTGCTCTACCTGAAACTGCGGGACGCCGACGCCGCCGAGGAGTTCGTGAACTCCCGCCGCGCCTTCAGCGACGAACAGCCGGCGAACTTCTTCACCTGGCGGTTCATGGCCACGCAGGACGCGCACATCCTCCGCGAGAGCCAGCCGGTCCTGGTCATCGGCAGCTGGCTGCTCGCCCTGCTGGCCGTCGGCGGCGTGGCCACGCTGGCGGCGGGACGCGCCACCAAGCAGACCCGGCGGGTCGGGCTGCTCAAGGCCGTCGGCGCCACGCCCGGCCTCATCGCCGCCGTCCTGCTCGGCGAGTACCTGGCGCTGGCGCTGCTCGGCGACGCGCTGGGGCTGGCGATCGCGCGGCTGGCCGCGCCCGGCCTCGCCAACCCGACCGCGAGCCTGCTGTCCACCGCCGCGGGCCCGACCGGCGACACCGTCGCCGCAACGACGCTCCTCGCGCTGGCCGTGGCGGTCCTCACCACCCTCGGCCCGACGCGGCGCGCGCTGCGCACCGAGACCGTCTCGGCGCTGGCCGACACCGCCCGCCGGCCCGGGCACCGGCCCTGGCTGAACGGCCTGTCGGCGCTGCTGCCGACCCCGCTGCTGCTCGCGCTCCGCCTGATCGCCCGCCGGCCGGGCCGCGCCGTCCTGCACGCGTGGAGCATCGCCGTCATGGTGATCGGCGCAACGGCCCTGCTCATGGCCCGCGTCCAGACCGACTTCGACTACGGCCTGGGCTCCTCCCACCTGGGCAACGTGCAGAGCGAGCAGGGCCACGACGTGCTGCTCGCCGTCACCGTCGCGCTGGCCGCGCTCGCCGCGGTGAACATCGTCACGATCACCTGGACGACCGCGCTGGAGGCCCGGCCCGTCATGGCGATCGCGCGGACGCTCGGCGCGACCCCCGGGCAGGTCACGGCCGGGCTGTCCGCCGCGCAGCTCCTGCCGACGCTGCCAGGCGCCGCCCTCGGCGTCCCCTTCGGAGTGGTCCTGGTGGAGATGTTCTCCCCACCGAACGTCGCCGTTCCTTCCATTTGGTCGCTGTTCATCCCGGCGCTCGCCGCTCCCTTGGCGACGGCGGCGCTTACCGCCGTGCCCGCGCGCCTCGCCGCCCGCCGGTCCGTCGCCCGGACCCTCAGCGTCGAAACGGGATGAGCGCCGCCGTCAGATCAGGCCGAGCGAGCCCAGGTCGCGGACGGCGGCGCAGGAACGGGTCGTCATCGCCAGGAACATGCGGTCGCCGCGTTCGGTGCGCGTCCCGTACGCGCAGCCCAGGACGGTGATCAGCGGGCCCTGGAGGGCGGCGAACCGGTAGTCCTCGAAGCACTCGTCCAGGTCGTAGCCGTCCACGCCGTACCCGGTCAGGGCCGCGTGGTAGGTGGCGACGAGCGACCGTTCGCGCGCGGCGCGGTCGGCGGGGTCCAGGCTGGTGCCGAGGAAGAACGCGAGGTCGCGGACGGGGTGGCCGAGGCTGAGCGTCTGCCAGTCCACCGCCGTCGCGCCGCGTTCCGGGGCGGGCGGGAAGAGGAGGTTGTCGAGCCGGTAGTCGCCGTGGACGAGGCCGAGGCGCCCGGGACGCGCCGTCATCCACGCGGCGATGGCGCCGGCGGTGTCGCGGAGCGTGCGGACGTCCCGGTCGTCGAGCTCCCCGGCGAAGCGGTCCACGAACGTCTCGACGGCGGGCGCGTACACCTCGCCGAGCGTGGCCGCGTCGTCCTCACCGACCGTGCTCAGCCAGGGCAGGTCGGCCAGCGTCGGGTCGCACCAGCGCGGGCCGTGCAGGCCCGCGAGGTTCGTGACGGCGTCGGCGGCCTGCTCCGGCGTGCATCCGGCGATCTGGTCGCCCTGCGCCGCCGGGTGCAGGTCGTCGAGCAGCAGGACGAACGCGGTCCCGTCCTCGGACTGGGCGCTGTAGTGGCAGCGCGGCGTCCGCACCGCGACGGTCGGGGCGATGTCCCGGTAGAAGGACACCTCGGCGCGGTACGCGGGCGCGAGGAACGCGCGGGACGCCACGTCCTCGGCGGCCAGCTTCGCGACGAGGCGGCGCGGCACGCCTTCGGCGCCGTCCAGCCGGAGGCGGTAGCACGCGCCGATCTGCCCGGAGCCGACCTTCTCCCAGGCGACGGCGGTCACGGGTGCCTCGAAGATCTCGCTGAGAGTGGCCGGGGTGAGCCCGGACGGGCCGTCGATGACGGTCACCGGGTCAGCTCCGTCCGGGGTTGCGCTCCGCGCCGCTCGCGAAGCCCTCGGGCCTGACGTCCCGGTAGGCCGCCACGACCGGTTCGACCTCGGACGGCGTGACCCCGTGCAGGATCACCCCGTCGGCGCCCGCGTCGAACTGGTCGAGGACGCGCCGCGCGCACACGGCGGCCGAGCCGGTCGCCGACGCGGCGAGCCACTCGTCCGGGATGAGCGTCGCGACGTGCTCGAGCTGTTCGACGGTGCCGATCGCGTCGAACGCGCCGGGGAAGCCGCTGACGAGGTCGTCCGCGCGGAACCGGGCGAGCGGCGCCGGGTCCCAGCCGTTCACGCGGACGAGCAGGTCGCCGTAGCCCTGCAGGTACGTGGCGAACCGGCCGACGAGCTTGCGCAGCCGCTGCTCCTCGTCGAGGTGGTCGCCGACCGTCGCGAGGACCGACCAGACCCGGACGTCCGCCGGGTCGCGTCCGGCCTTCTCGGCGCCCCGCCGCACCGCCTGTACCGACCGGCTCAGCGTCTCGTCGGTGAAGAAGGTGTGCAGGACGACGCCGTCCGCGACCGAGCCGGCGAACTCCAGGGTCTTCTCGCCCATCGCGGTGAGCAGGATCGGGATGTTCTCGTCGAACGAAGCGTCCTGGTTCAGGTACGGGAAGTCGCCGGCCGGCCCGTGGTGGTCGATGACGGCCTCGCCGCGCCACAGCCGGCGCATGATGCCGATGAAGTCCTCGAGCTGCGCGGACGTGACGCGCGGCAGGCCCATCACGTCGAACAGCATGTCGAAGCCGCGGCCGAGGCCGAGCGCGAAGCGCCCGCCGGTGAGGCGGTGCATCGTCGCCGCGAACGTCGCGGTGACGAGCGGGTGCCGGGTGTTGTGGTTGGTGGCGGCGGTGGCGATGCCGAGCCGCTCGCTCACCGCGCCCGCCGCGCCCGACAGGGTCGCGGCGTCCTTGGTGGCGAAGCGCTCGGACAGGAACACCGAGCCGAGGCCGAGCCGCTCGCCGTCGCGCACCTGGCCGAGCAGGTCGCGGGGCGAGGACGAGTGCCCGGCCAGCCCGTAGAAGCCCAGTTCCGGCAGGTCGCCGGTGGCCGGCATGTCAGGCCCCCAGCGGCGCGGACGGCGTGAACCTGACCTTGAACGACTCGTAGCCGGAGACGAAGTTGGCGGACCGGTGGGCCGGTTCGACGTCCTCGATCGGCTCGATGTCGGGCAGCCGGGCCATGAGCCGCTCGAACATCACCTTCAGCTCCAGCCGGGCGAGGCTGTTGCCGAGGCAGAAGTGCGGGCCGTTGCCGAACGCGATGTGGTCGTTGGGGGTGCGCTCCACGTCGAAGCGGAACGGGTCGTCGAACACGTCCTCGTCCCGGTTCGCCGACGGGTACAGCAGCAGCACCTTGTCGCCCTCGCGGATCGTCCGGCCGCCGAGCTCGACGTCGCGGGTCGCGGTGCGGTTCATGTTCTTGATGGGGGAGACCCAGCGCAGCATCTCCTCGACCGCCGTCGGGATCTTGCCGGGGTCGTCGATGAGCTTCTGCCGCTGGTCGGGGTGCAGGCACAGCTGGTACATGCCGCCGGAGATGACGTGCCGGGTGGTCTCGTCGCCGCCGATGAGGATGAGCAGCGACTCCTGCAGCAGCGAGTCGTGGTCGAGGTGGTCGCCGTCGATCTCGGCGTGCACCAGGATGCTGAGCAGGTCGTCGCCGGGCTCGGCGCGGCACCGCTCGACGGCCCGGGTGGCGTACTCGTTGAAGCCGTTGAAGGCCTCGCCGGCCTTGACCATCAGCTCCAGGTCGTCGCCGCCGGTCAGGGCGCGGAGCATGTCGTCGGACCAGGCCAGCAGCGTCTGCCGGTCCTCGGGAGCGAAGCCGAGCGCGTCGCCGATGACGATCAGCGGCAGCTGGGCGGCGATGTCGTGCACGAAGTCGCACTCGCCCTGCTCGCAGACGCCGTCGAGGATCTCGTCGCAGATCCGCCGCAGGTAGTCCTCCTGGGCGGCGACGCGGCGCGGGGTGAAGCCGGCGCTGACCAGCTTGCGGCGCATCTTGTGCTCGGGGTCGTCCATGTCGATCATCATCGGCATCGCGGCGTTGTCGGGCCGGATGCCGTGCGCGCTGGAGAACGCCTCGGGGTTCCGGGACACCGCCTTGACGTCGGCGTGCTTGGAGATCCCCCAGACGCCGCCGTTCTCGTCCCGGTACACCGGCTCGTTCTCGCGGATCCAGCGCAGTTCGGGGTGCGGGTCGCGGCCCCAGAACTCGCCGCTGACCAGGTTGATCGACTCGTGCATCGTGCTCCTCCAGCGGTGGCGGGAGGCCGGCGGCCCGGCCCGGCGTGTGCGGTTCGCGCCCGACGGATCGAATGAGACTGCCGTCTCATCTTTTCGTAGACTTGATGTTATATACAAGGGGTGAGCCGACCCGGCGGCCCGACGGGAGCGATCCATGCCCACCCCCCTGACCCTGGCGTGGCACGGCGACGAGCTGCTCGACGGCGGGATGCGCGAGCTGCTGTGCGGGCCCGGCGCGATGTTCGAGTGCCGCGTCGAGGACGTGCTCGGCGTCCCGGCCGAGGTGTTCGCGCAGCGGGCCCCGCACGTCCCGGCCATGCTCGCGGGCGCCGCGTTGAACACTCCCGACCAGACCTACCTGGCGTTCGCGGACGCGCCGGACCGTGCCGTGACCTTCGCCGAGGCGCACCGGCTCGCCGCCGCCTACGCCCATGTGCTGTCCGTCCGCTACGGGATCGGGAAGGGCGACCGGGTGGCGGTGGCGGCGCCGAACGGCCTGGAGCACATCCTGCTGTGGTGGGGGACGCTGTCGCTCGGCGCGATCATGGTCGGGCTGAACGGCTGGTGGACGCCGGGCGAGCTCGACCACGGCATCGGCCTGACCGGGCCGTCCGTGCTGTTCGGCGCGGGCAAGCCGCTCGTGCGCCTGGCGGAGACCCGCGCCGCCGCCGAGGGCGTCCCGGTCGTCTCGCTGGACGAGCTGCACGACGCCGCCCTTGCGCTGGAGGATCCGCCGGCCGCGCCGCCCCGCGCCGGGATCCACGAGGACGACCCCGCGGCGATCATGTTCACCAGCGGGACGACCGGGCGCCCGAAGGGCGCCACCCTGTCGCACCGCAACTTCGTGCACTTCGGGCTGTTCGGCGGGCTCGGCGGCGCCGTCGCCGCGCTCACCGGCCCGCCCGGGCGGCGGCAGGTGCCGGACGGCGTGCAGCGCGCGTCGGTGTTCGCCAACCCGCTGTTCCACGTCTCCGGCGCCTGCCTCGCGCTGGCGAACGCGCCGCTCTTCGCGCTCAAGCTGGTACTGCCGCCGCCGGGGCGCTGGGACGCGGAGGCCGCGCTGAAGCTGACCCACGACCACGGGCTGACGCAGTGGACCGGCGTCCCGACCCACTTCTGGCAGATGCTCACCCATCCGCGGTTCGCCGAGTACGACACCTCGCGGGTCGTCACGATCGGCAGCGGCGGCGCCACGTTCGCGCCGGAGCTGCTGCGGCTGTTCGAGGAGAAGCTGCCGGGCGTCGGCATCACCAACGGCTACGGGATGACCGAGACGACCGGGACCGGCACGTTCCTCAACGGCCGGGAGATGGACGGGCATCCCGCCTCGGTCGGCGCCGCCGCCCCCACCATCCGCGTGCAGGTCCGCGACGAGGACGGAAACCCGCTGCCCGAGGGCGAGGTCGGGCGCGTCCACATCAGCGGTGCCGGGGTGTTCCTCGGCTACTGGGGCGACGAGAAGGCGACGGCGGAGGCGCTCACCCCGGACCGCTGGTACCGCTCCAGCGACTTCGGCCGGATCGAGGACGGCGTCCTCTACCTGGAGAGCCGGATGCGCGACCTCATCATCAGGGGCGGCGAGAACGTCTACCCGATCGAGATCGAGTACCGGCTCGTCGAGCATCCGGGAGTCGCCGACGCCTGCGTCATCGGCGTCCCGCACACCGTCCTCGGCCAGGAGGTCAAGGCGGTCGTGGTGCCGCGCGACGGCGCGTCGCTCACCGAGGGGGAGGTACGCGACTGGGTGGCCGCGGCCCTCGCGCCCTTCAAGGTGCCCGCCCACGTGGAGTTCCGCGACGCGCTGCCCTACAACGAGACCGGCAAGGTCATCAAGCGGCTCCTGGAGGACCCGCCGGCCGCCGGGCACGGGCATGCGATCTGATAACGGCTACAATATATTCTTCGCGCGCCGGACCCGGGGGCGCACCGCCCCGGCGGACGCGCCGGACCCGCGGGCCGCCGGACGCGGGGAGTGCGCGCTGCTAGCTTTGCGTTGCGTGCCGGGCGGTGTCGGACCGCCCACCGGACCTAGGGGTGAGAGCGATCCCGCGGAGCCAGGAACCCGAGCTGCGGGCCGCCGGCATGGCGGACGGGGCCGACGCGCTGCCGGGGCAGAACCTGTCCCGGCTGACCAGCGGCGAGCAGGTCCGGCTCTACCTGCGCCGGCTGATCTTCGACGGCGTGCTGCGGCAGGGGCAGCGGGTCCCGCAGGACGCGGTGGCCCGCGCGCTCGGGGTGTCGCGGATCCCCGTCCGCGAGGCGCTGATCGCGCTGGAGCGGGAGGGCTGGATCACGATCCTCGCCCACCGCGGCGCGTTCGTGAACGCGCTCGACGAGCCGTCCGTCCGCGACCACTACGAGCTGTACGGGCTGTTCTACGGCTTCGGGGCCCGGCGGGCGGTGGAGCGGCAGGGCGCCGAACTGGGCGAGCGGCTGGCGCCGCTGCAGAAGGAGATCGCCGCGGCGGGCGACGCCGAGGCGCTGCAGGAGCTGACGGCGCGCTTCCACGGCTCGGTCGTGGAGGCGGCGCAGTCGCCGCGGCTGCGCAACATGCTGAAGCAGATGACCGGCATCGTGCCCGGCAACGTCTTCGAACTGGTGCCCGGGGTGCCGGCCGCGGAGAAGCGCGGCACCGCCGCGATCGTCCGCGCGATGAAGAAGGCCGACGCGCAGGCCGCGGAGCGGGAGTACGTCACCATGCTGCGCGGCCAGGGCGACCTGGTCGTCAAGCTGTTCCGCGGCCGGGGCATGTTCGAGCGGCCGGACGCGGAGGCGGAGCCCGCCTCGCCCTGAGCCCGCCTCGCCCTGAGAACGTCCCGGCGCCTCCGCCGGGAGGACCCTGCCCGGGATCGGGCACGGCCCGGCCGCCCGCCCGGCGGCGTGAGCGACGACCGTAGAGGTGCATGTGACGAACACGTCCGAACCCCCGCATCCCGCGCTGGCGGGCCGCGAAGAGGAGTCCGCGGCGCTGACGGACGCCATCCGGCGGCTCATCGCGGTCGCCACGGCGACGACGGCGCCCCCGGACGCGACGCTGGCGGCGGCGCGCGAGCTGGAGTCCGTCGCGGACGCCCTGGAGCGGCACGTCCCCGACCCGCCGCTGCCCAAGACCATGCTGCACCTCTCGGACGACGGCCGCGCCGACCTCGCCGGGCGCATGGCCTACGACTTCGTCATCGGCCGGCACAACCCGATGGCGCTCCCGCTGGAGGTGGCGTTCGAGCCGCCGAAGGCGCTGCTGCGCGGCACGTTCACGCGCCCGTACGAGGGGCCGCCCGGCTGCGTGCACGGCGCGGTCCTCGCGGGCGCGTTCGACATCCTGTGCGCGGCGGCGAACTTCGTCGCCGGGGTCGCGGGCCCGACGGCCCGGCTGGAGATCGTCTACCGCAGGCCGACCCTGCTCGGCGAGCCGTGCGTGTTCGAGGGCGAGGTCGAGGCCCGCGACGGCAAGCGGGTGCGGACGGTCGGGCGGCTCCTGCAGCGCGGCCGGGTGACGGTCGAGGCGACGGGCGACTTCGTCCACCTCGACCGCGAGGACATCGCCCGCATGGCCGCCCAGATGATGGAGTGAGCGGGCGGCGCGGCCGGGCCCGGCGGCGCCGCCGTCAGGACGGGAAGGACGCGGCGGCGACGCCGACGATCTCGTCCAGGTCGGCGGCGAGCAGGAACCCGGCCGCGACGGCCCGCTCGGCCGCCGCCCGGAACGCGGGCACGTAGTCGTCCGCGCCGCGCGGGTACAGCCGCCGCAGCGTCGCCGCGTCGAACGGGCGCGTCGAGCCGAACAGCAGCGCGGCGCCCGGCGCCGCCTCCTGGCCGAGCCCGGAGAGCACCGCGACCGGGACGTCCACCCACGGCGTCCGCACCCCGCCGGCCGCGATGCCGTGCCCGTCGAGCCGCAGCCGTACCGGTTCCCCCGGCTCCAGGTCGAGACGGTCTGCGGAGGCCGGGGGAGCGCCCGTGCGCACCCAGCGGTCCAGCGCGGCGACCGCGGCCTGCGCGACGTAGTGCTGCTGCGGGCCGGAGTTGATCGGCAGCGGGAACTCGGCGCCGAGCGGAGAGGAGCGCGGCGCCAGCATCGCCGCCAGTTCGTCCGGGCGGCGCCGCCCGGAGTCGCGGAACGCGGCGTCGATCGTGTAGGTGTCGGCGTGCGCGGCTCCCGCGACCTCCCACAGGCGGAACCGCTCGCCGTCCGGCTGCCGTGACCCCGCCGACCGGAGCAGCCCCGCCACGTCCGTCTCGCTCTGCACCGTGATGACGGGGGCGTCGCCGTCGGTGCGGATCCGGACGCGTCCCGCCCGCGACTCCCAGCGCGCCCCGTCCAGCAGCGCCGGGCCGCCCGGGCGGCCGTGGATCAGGTAGCCGTCATAGGCCGCCGCGACGGGCGCGACCGCGTTGACGAACGTGACGAGGTACGCGGCCGACTGCGACTGGCCCGCGGCGAGCACACGGGACGCGCGGAGCGGGCCGAGGACGCCGCCCTCCTCCCGGGCGAGCCGTCCCACCTGCGCGAAGATGTCGAACGAGAACGCGTTGCCCGGATGGTCGAGGGACGCGTACCGCTCCGGATCGGTCTTCTTCAGCGGCGGAAGCGTGATGGAGGAGAAGTCGCCCTCCGTCTCGGTCAGCCGCGCGAACAGCGACTCGCCGTCGATCGAGTCCCGCTGCGCCGAGACGCCGATCCACGCCGCGCCGTCCCGGATCAGCTGCCGGTGCGTGTTCAGCCAGAAGGCCGGGGCGTCCGCGCCGGACGAGACGTTGAGCCATTCGACGACGACCGTCCCGCCGAACGCCGCGGGATCGGCCGGCCGGTACACCACCAGCCGCGTCGTGAAGGGCGCGCGGCGGCCCGGGCGGACGGTCCACGCGCCGTCGTCGCCGGTCGCGCCGGCGGCCTCGTACGCGGCGGCCTCGCCGGACGCGAAGAACTCCGCCGCCGTGTAGCCGGACCTGCCGAGGTCGAAGAACGTGGAGATGAGGGACGGGGGGCCGTCCACGAGACGGACGTCCATGGCTGCGCTGTCCTTTCTCGCCCTGCGCGGGGGCGGCGGGGGTGTTCAGGGGCGCGGCCAGGGGCGGCCGCTCAGCCGCTCGATGTCGGTGTTGAACCGCTTGAGGCAGTCGGCGAAGGTCCGCACGTCCTCCGCCGGCCAGCCGGCCATGATCTTGTCCAGGCTCGCGACGATCCGGCCGCGCTCCTCCTCGAGCCGGCGCTCGCCCTCGGCGGTGATGCGGAACTTGCGGGCGATGCCGCCCTCGGGATCGGGGATGCGCTCGGCCAGCCCGGAGCGCAGCATGGCGGAGGTCTGCCGGTTCAGGGTGGACTGGTCCAGGCCGAACGCCTCGCTCAGCTGGCGGATCGACATCGGCCCCTCGACCCGGATGCGGCTGAGCAGGATGTAGGCGCTGCGCTCCAGGTGCCCGGCCGCGCGGGCGGAGCCGCCCGCGAACTCCAGGCTGTGCCGCCCGAGCAGCATGGTCTCGTACTCGACCCGGTCCGTCGGTTTGTCCATGGTGCCTCCGATCCGTGCCCCCGGGATCGGCCGTCCGGGTGCGGTGTCCTGCTTATCACAGCGGATATGCGCCATACACATTTTGTGTATCGAGCACATCGTATGTATCGTGCATACGGCTCGCTCCCTGAAGAGCCGACCTCGCTCCCCGAAGAGCACCCCGTTCCCTGAAGAGGAGACCCACGTGGACGACTCCGGGCCCGCCGTCCGCCCGAACGGCATCGTCGCGGTGCTCGCCGTCGCGGGCATCGTCGCCGCGTTCATGCAGACGCTGGTGGTGCCGCTGATCGCCGACCTGCCGAGGCTGCTGCACACCACGGCCTCCAACGCGACCTGGGTGATCACCGGCACGCTGCTGGCGTCCGCGGTCGCCATGCCGATGATCGGCCGGCTCGGCGACCTGTACGGCAAGCGCCGGCTGATGCTGGCCTGCATGGTGCCGCTGATCGCCGGCTCGGTGGTCTGCGCGCTGTCGGGCTCGCTCTGGCCGATGATCATCGGCCGCGGGATGCAGGGCCTCGGCATGGGCATGATCCCGCTCGGCATCAGCGCGCTGCGCGACCTGCTGCCGCCCGAGCGGCTCGGCTCGTCCATCGCGCTGATGAGCTCCTCGATGGGCATCGGCGGCGCCTTCGGGCTGCCGATCGCCGCGGTCGTCGCCGAGAACACCAACTGGCGCGTGCTGTTCTGGGGGGCGGCCGCGCTGAGCGTGCTCGTCGCCGTGCTGATCTGGCTGCTGGTGCCCGCCGTGCCCGCGCAGGCCAAGGGCCGCTTCGACGCCCCCGGCGCGGTCGGGCTCGGCGCCGGCCTCGTCTGCCTGCTGCTGGCCGTCTCGAAGGGCGCCGACTGGGGCTGGACGAGCGGCACCACCATCGGCCTGTTCGCCGCCGCCGTCGTCGTCCTGCTCGCCTGGGGCTGGTGGGAGCTGCGCACCCGCGACCCGCTCGTCGACCTGCGCGTCACCGCCCGGCCGCAGGTGCTGCTCACCAACGCCGCGTCGGTCGTGGTCGGCTTCTCCATGTACGCCCAGTCGCTGATCGCGCCGCAGCTCCTGCAACTGCCCGAGCAGACCGGGTACGGCCTCGGCCAGTCGATGGTGGCCGCCGGGCTGTGGATGGTGCCCTCCGGCCTGGTGATGATGGCGGTGTCCCCGCTCGGCGCGCGGCTGTCCGCCGCCCGCGGCCCCAAGGTCACGCTGATCTGCGGGGCGCTGGTGGTCGCGGCCGGGTACGGGTCGTCGCAGGTCCTGCTGGGGCACGCCTGGGGCCTGATGCTCTTCACCGCGATCTGCGGCGGCGGCGTCGGCCTCGCCTACGGCGCGATGCCCGCCCTCATCATGAGCGCGGTGCCGCAGTCGGAGACCGGCTCGGCCAACAGCTTCAACACGCTGATGCGCTCCATCGGCACGTCGGTGTCCGCCGCCGTCGTCGGGGCCGTGCTGTCGCAGATGACGGTCAGCCTCGGCGGGCACGCGCTGCCCTCGGAGAACGGGTTCCGCACCGGCCTCGCGATCGGCTGCGGCGTCGCGGTCCTCGCCGCGCTGATCGCCATGACGATCCCGGGCCGCCGCGCGGCCGCCGCCGCCCGGGAGGCCGCGCACGCCGAGCCGTCCACCGAACCGGTGGCCTGACCGGCCGGAGCCGGGCAACGGGCACCCGTCAGGAGCGGCCGGGAGGCGGAGGCGTGGCGATCTCCGCCTCCTCCGGCGGCTCCAGCGGCGGATAGTGCAGGTCGAACGCCGGGCGCATCGAGCGGATCCGCGGCATCGCCACGAAGTTGTGCCGGGGCGGCGGGCACGACGTCGCCCACTCCAGCGAATTGCCGTAGCCCCACGGGTCGTCCACGCCGACGGGCTCGCCGCGCCGGTGCGTCCGGTAGATGTTCCACAGGAACGCGAACGTGGACGCGCCGAGGACGAAGGCGCCGATCGACGAGACGAGGTTCAGCGTCGCGAACTCGTCCGAGTAGTCGGCGATGCGGCGCGGCATGCCCTCGGCCCCGAGCCAGTGCTGGACGAGGAACGTGGTGTGGAATCCGGCGAACAGCGACCAGAAATGGATCTTCCCCCAGGTCTCGTTCAGCTTCTTGCCGGTCATCTTCGGCCACCAGAAGTAGAACCCGCCGAACATCGCGAACACCACGGTCCCGAACAGCACGTAATGCATGTGGGCGACGACGAAGAACGAGTCGGTGAGGTGGAAGTCCATGGCGGGCGACGCCAGGATCACCCCGGTGAGGCCGCCGAACAGGAACGTCACGAGGAACCCGATCGCCCACAGCATCGGCGTCTCCAGCGAGATCTCGCCCTTCCACATCGTGCCGACCCAGTTGAAGAACTTGATGCCGGTCGGCACCGCGATCATGAACGAGGTGATCGAGAAGAACGGCAGCAGGACCTGGCCGGTGGCGAACATGTGGTGCGCCCAGACCGTCATCGACAGCCCGGTGATGCTGATGGTCGCGGCGACCATGCCGAGGTACCCGAAGATGGGCTTGCGCGCGAACACCGGGATGATCTCGGTGACGATGCCGAAGAACGGCAGCGCCACGATGTAGACCTCCGGATGCCCGAAGAACCAGAACAGGTGCTGCCACAGCAGTGCGCCGCCGTTCGCGCCGTCGTAGACGTGCGCGCCGAGCTTGCGGTCGGCCTCCAGCGCGAACAGCGCGGCGGCGAGCACCGGGAACGCGATGATGACCATCAGGCTGGTCAGCAGCACGTTCCACGTGAAGATCGGCATCCGGAACATCAGCATGCCGGGGGCCCGCATCGTGACGATCGTGGTGATCAGGTTGACGCCGGTCAGCGTCGTCCCGACGCCCGACAGGATCAGCCCCATCACCCACATGTCCTTGCCGAGGCCGGGGGAGAAGGTCGACGAGGTCAGCGGCGAGTAGGCGAACCAGCCGTAGTCGGCGGCGCCGTTCGGCATGATGAAGCCGAACAGCACGATGACCGAGCCGAACAGGAACATGTAGTAGGTCAGCGCGTTCAGCCGCGGGAACGCCACGTCCGGCGCGCCGATCTGCAGCGGCATGATGACGTTGGCGAAGCCGAGGAACAGCGGCGTCGCGAACAGCAGCAGCATGATCGTGCCGTGCATCGTGAAGAGCTCGTTGTACTGCAGCTCGTCCATCACCTGCAGGCCCGGCCGCAGCAGCTCCGCCCGCATCAGCATGGCCATCAGCCCGGCGATCAGGAACAGCGTGAACGACGTCGACAGGTACAGGTAGCCGACCGTCTTGTGGTCGGTCGTCGCCAGGACGTCGCCGATCCGCTTCCCGAGGCCGTGCCGCCGCAGCGCCTCCTCGGCGCTGGTGTCGGCCACCTCCTCGACCGCCGTCATCCGGGCCCCCTCCCGCTGCCGTGCCTACACCGGGCACTAGCCGGAGAAAGCCCACGTCAAACGCCGCCCCCAGCCTGATCATCGTCATGGCGGGGTGCGCGCGGCGGGGGACGGTCACCGTCCGGCGCGTCCCCGATACGCTCTCCTGGACGACCAAGGACGACCGGCCGGACGCCGGGCGGCCCCCCGCCCGGCCGTGCGGCACGACCGGGAAGGAGGCGCCGTGGAGCTGTCCGGTGTCGGTGTGTGGAGCCAGCAACTGCGCTACGGGGACGCCGCCGAGGCGGCGGAGGCCGCCGCGGAACTGGAGGAACTCGGGTACCGCGCGATGTGGGTCCCCGACATCGGAGGGCCGGTGTTCGACGCGGTCGGCAACCTCCTCGCGGCGACCCGCAGCGCGGTCGTCGCGACCGGCATCCTGAACCTGTGGATGCACGCGCCCGAGGACGCCGCCGCGTCGTTCGCGTCGCTGTCCGCCGAGCACGGCGACCGCTTCCTGATGGGCATCGGGGTGAGCCACGCCCCGCTCGTGGACGCCGCGGAGCCCGGCCGCTACCGCAGGCCGCTCGCGGCGATGTCCGCCTTCCTCGACGGCCTCGACGCGGCCGACCGGCCCGTGCCCCGCGACAGCCGGGTGCTCGCCGCGCTCGGCCCCCGGATGCTGGAGACGGCGGCGAAGCGGGCCCGCGGCGCCCACCCCTACCTCGTCCCGCCGGAGCACACCCGGATCGCCCGCGAGGCCGTCGGGGAGGGGCCGCTCGTCCTTCCGGAGCAGACGGTGATCCTCTGCTCGACGCGGGACGAGGCGCGCACCATCGGGGCCGACTGGCTGCGCTCCTACCTCGGCCTGCCGAACTACGCGGGCAACCTGCTGCGGCTCGGGCTCACGCAGGAGGACGTCGACACCGTGAGCGACCGGCTGTTCGACGCCCTGATCGCCTGGGGCGACGAGGAGGCGATCCGGCGCCGGGTGGACGAGCACCGCGCCGCCGGCGCCGACCACGTCTGCGTGCAGGTCCTCACGGCGGACGGCAACGCGTTCCCCCGCGAGGAGTGGCGGCGCCTGGCCCCGGCCCTGACCTAGCCCGCTCCGGAGCGCCCTTGGTGGCGGGCGGGCGGGGTGTCAGGCTGGGGTGATGCGGATACTCGTCATCGGCGCGGGGATCGTCGGGACCGCGCTCGCCGACCGCCTCGCCCGCCCGGCGGACGGCGGGCGGGCCGGCCCGGGCGACGCGGTCACGGTCGTCGAGGAACTGCGGCCCGGCGCCGGGACGTCCGGGACCAGCTACGCGTGGTTCAACGCCAACGACCCCGCCGACCCGGCGTACCACCGGTTCCGCACGGACGCGCTGCGCACCTGGGGCGACTGGGCCGCCGGGCTCGGCGACCCGTCCTGGTACCGGCCGGTCGGCAACATCGCGTGGACGGCGGACGGGGACGGCAAGGCGGAGCTGGCCGCGCGGGTCGACGGCCTGGCCCGCCTCGGCTACACCGCCCGCCTGATCGGCGGCGACCGGTTGCGCGAACTGGAACCGGCCGTCCGCGTCCCGGACGGCGCGCTCATCGCGCACTTCCCCGACGAGGGGTTCGTGCACGGCGGCCTGGCAGCACAGGCGCTCGCCCGCCGGGCGCAGGAGTCGGGCGCCCGCGTCGTCACCGGGCGCCGCGCGGTCGGCCTCAACGTCGACGGCGGCCGCGTCACCGGGGCGCGCCTCGACGACGGCCGCGACCTGGACGCCGACCTCACGATCTGCGCCGCCGGGCGGCACGCGCCCGCGCTGCTGGCCACCGCCGGGATCGTCCTGCCGCTGGTCGACCCGTCCGAGCCCGGTTCGGCGGCGCCGTGCCTGGTCGCCACCACGACCCCGGTGCCCGGCGTCCTCAACGGGCTCATGCACGCTCCCGAGCTGTCGGCCCGCCCGGCGGAGAACGGGGGGCTCGTGCTGGAGGCCGACGACATCGACGCCGGCATCGACGACGCGGTCCCGGCGGACCGGGTCGAGGCCGCCGGCGCCGGCCTCCTCGCCCGCGCCCGGACGCTGATCCCCGGCCTGAGCGCGGACATCGCCGGCGTGCGGCGGTGCGTGCGGCCGCTGCCCGTGGACGGGTACCCGCTCGTCGGCCCGCAGCTTCCCGGTCTCTACACCGTCGTCACGCACAGCGGCATAACGCTCGCCCCGTACCTCGCCGAACTGGTCGGGCGTGAGGTCCACGGCCGTCCCGCCGAGGAGCTCGCCCCGTACCGGCCCGACCGCCACGGCTGACCGGCGCCCCCGCCGCGTGAGATACGGAGGCCCCGGCGGAGGGGAGTCCGCCGGGGCCGCTTCCGCGGGTGCCGGTGGTCACGGCGTCGTCGCCGCCGGGCGGCGCAGGGACGGCCAGAGCAGGACGATCGCGGCGGCCGTGAGGACGAGGCCGGCGGCGAGCAGCACGAGGTTCGCGGTGGAGACGCCGTCGTCGCCGAAGGCGGGCACCGTCGCGAGGGCGGACAGGATCCGGGTGACCAGCACCGCGATCAGGCCGCCGCGGCGGCCGCGCCACGCGAGGACGGCGCCGACCAGCGTGACGGCGCCGAGCGCGGTGATGACGGCGGCCGCGGCGGCCGGCGGCTGGCCGTCGCCGCCGACGCCGAACAGCCAGGTCGCCAGGTCGCCGAGGCCGAGAAGCCCGGCCAGTGCCAGGCCGGTGACGAAGAAGCGGGAATGCGGCATGGTGCCCTCCTCCTGAATCGGACGATGGCAGCAGTGTTGGCCGGGCCGGGCGGCGGAGGCATCGGGGCGGGCACGGGACCCCACCGCGTGCCGGCACGGGCGGATTCTCCGTGCTGGCACGTATATCGCCGCCGTGGCGCGGCGCTTACGGTATGGCCATGACACGGCCCCGGCTCACCGCCTACGGCATGGCCGTGCTCGCGGTGGCGCTCGTCGGGACCGGGGCATGGCTGGTCGTCCTGGACGGTGACGGAGGGCAGGCCGTCTACTTCGGCGTCGCGTGCGTGCTCGCGTCCGCGTCGGTGGTGCTCGGCGTGCTGGTCGCGGCGAAGCGCCCGGCCGACCGGACCGGCGCGCTGCTCGCGTCCGTGGGGCTGGCCGCGATCTGGATCGTCTTCACCGACGTCTACCTGGACCTGGCCGGGCACCGGCCCGGGCTGCCCGGCCGGGCGGTCATGGTCACGGTGAGCCAGGGGCTCTGGATGCTCAACTACGTCCCGGCGGCGCTGCTCATGCTGCTGTTCCCGGACGGGCGGCCGCCGCCCGGGCGCCGCTGGCGGGCCGTCGCGGTCGCCGTGCCGGCGGTGCCGGCGCTGTTCATCGTGCTGGCCGGGCTGGATCCCGCTCCTTTCCCCGCGCCGTTCGGCGGCGTCCGGCACGCCTTCGGCACCGTGCCGCCGCCGCTGTGGACGGTGCTCGGCCCGGTCGAGATCGCGCTCCTTCCCGCGCTGCTGCTGCTCCTCGTCGCGTCCGCGACGGCGATGATCGCGCGGTACCGGCGTGCTGGGGACCCGGTGCGCCGCGCCCAGCTGAAGTGGTTCGCGCTGGGCGCGCTTTTCCTGCCCGCGACGCTCCTGCTGTGCTGGCTGAGCTACCTGCTGCTCGACGGCCCGGACCTCGCCCTGGCCGGGCTCGGCGCGACGCTCGTCGCGATCCCGACGGCGACGGCGATCGCGATCCTGCGCCACGACCTCTACGACGTGGACCGGGCGCTGAGCGCCGCGGTGACCTACGGCCTGGTCACCACGGTGCTGCTCGGGTTCTACACGGCCGCCGCGTTCGTGGCGGGCGTGACCGCCGGGCGCTCCTCGCCCGCGGCCGCGGCGACCGCGACGGCCGTGTGCGCGCTGGTGCTGTCCCCGCTGCGCGCCCGGTTGCAGGTCCGCGTGGACCGCCGCCTCTACCCGGCCCGGCAGGCGGCGCTCGCCGCGATCGACGGCCTGCGCACCCGGATGCACGCCGGGGAGGCGGTGCCGGAGCAGCTGCAGGCGGTGCTGCGGGCGGCGCTGCGCGACCCCGATCTGCGGGTCGGCTACCGGCTCCCCGGGACGGACGAGCTGGTCACCGCGAGCGGCGCGCCGCTCGAGCCGCACGGCCAGGCCGTCGCGATCCGGTTCGGCGGGACGCCGATCGGCGTCCTGATGCGGGGCCGGACCGGGACGCGGGAGCTGCTGCGGGAGCTGGCCGACGCGTCCGCGCTGCTCGTCGAGGTGGTGCGGCTGCGCCTCGACCTGCGCAGGGCGCTCCGCGACGTGGAGGACAGCAGGGCGCGGCTGCTGCGCGCCGGGTACGCCGAACGGCAGCGCCTCGAACGGGACCTGCACGACGGCGCGCAGCAGCGGCTCGTCTCGCTCGGCATGGCGCTGCGCCTGGCTCAGCGGCACCTGCCGGACGGCGACGTCGCGAACGTGCTCGACCAGGCGGTGGACGAGCTCGGCACCGCCGTCGCCGAGCTGCGCCAGATCGCCCACGGGCTGCGCCCGTCCAGCCTGGAGGAGGGGCTCCCGGCGGCGCTCGCCATGCTGGTGCGCGGCGTCCCGATCCCGGTGGTCCTCGACGTGTGCCCCGAACCCGTGCCGGAGGACGTGGCCACCACCGCCTACTACGTGGCGAGCGAGGCGGTGGCGAACGCGGTGAAGCACGCGGAGGCGGGCGGCATCCGGTTGCGGGTGTCCCGGGCGGACGGGCACCTGACAGTAGAGGTGCACGACGACGGGTTCGGCGGCGCGACCATCGAACCCGGCTCCGGGCTGGCCGGTCTGGCGGACCGGGTCGCGGCGGCCGGCGGCGCGCTGAGCGTGGCCAGCCGGCCCGGCTCCGGGACGTCCGTGGAGGCGGTGCTGCCGTGCGCATCGTGATCGGCGAGGACTCGGCGCTCTTCCGCGAGGGGCTGGCGCGGCTGCTCGCCGACGCCGGCCACGAGGTGGCCGGCAAGGCCGCCGACGCCCCCGGCCTGCTCGCCGCCGTCGCCGCCGCCCGTCCCGACCTGGCGGTCATCGACGTGCGCATGCCGCCCGACCGCACCGACGACGGCGCGCGGGCCGCCCGGCGGATCCGCGAGTCCCACCCGGACGTCGGCATCGTGCTGCTCTCGCAGCACATCGAGACCCGGCACTCGGTGGAGCTCGTCACCCGCGGGCGGTTCGGCTACCTGCTGAAGGACCGCGTGCTCGACGTCGACGACTTCCTCGACGCGCTGCGCCGGGTGGCCGCCGGCGGGTCCGCGCTCGACCCCGAGGTCGTCACGCGGCTGATCGGCCGCCGCCCGCCCGACGACCCGCTGGCCCGGCTCACCGAGCGGGAGCGGCAGGTCCTGGCGCTGATGGCCGAAGGCAGGACGAACATCGGGATCGCGCGCCGGCTGTGGCTCACCGGCCGCACCGTCGAGACCCACGTCGGCTCCATCATGGCCAAGCTCGGCCTGGCGGCGTCCGACGAGGACCATCGCCGCGTCCTGGCCGTGCTGGTCCACCTCCGCGGGGCGGCGCGGCAGGGCCCGGAAGACCCCACCACGGCCGCCCCGTGACGGTCCCGCCGTCCAGGGCGGGCCCGGTTCAGGAGTGCGCGATCAGGACGGACGGGTCCTCCACGCAGTCGGCCACGTAGCGCAGGAATCCGCCGGCGGTGCCGCCGTCGCAGACCCGGTGGTCGAAGGTGAGGGACAGCTGGGCGACCTTGCGCGGCACGACGGCTCCGTCGTGCACCCAGGGCCGGTCGACGAAGCGGCCGACGCCGAGAAGCGCCGCCTCCGGATGGTTGATGATGGGCGTCGAGCCGTCCACGCCGAACACCCCGTAGTTGTTGAGCGTGAACGTGCCGCCGGTCAGCGCCTCGGGCGGCAGCTTCCCGGCGCGGGCGAGGCCGGTGAGCCGGGCCAGCTCCGCGGCGAGGTCCCCGGTCGTCATCAGGTGCGCGTCCCGGACGACCGGGACGACCAGGCCCCGGTCGGTCTGGGCGGCGAAGCCGAGGTTCACCCGCCCGTGCCGGACGATCTCGCCGCGGCCGGTGTCGACCGAGGAGTTCAGCTCGGGGAACCGGCGCAGCCCGGACACGCAGATGCGGGCGAGCAGCGCGAGCAGCCCGATGCCGAGGTCCGGGCGGGTGCGGCGCAGCGCGTCCCGGACGTCGAGCAGGCCGGTGGCGTCGACGTCGACCCAGGTCGTCGCGTCGGGGATCTCGGCGCGGCTGCGGGTGAGCTTGTCGGCCACCGCCCTGCGCAGGCCGCGCAGCGGGATGCGCTCGTCCGCGAGGCCGCCCGCCGGACCGGCGACCGCCGCGGTCGCCGGCTCTGCGGGCGCGGCGGCGGCGATGGCCTGCTCGACGTCGCGGCGCAGGATGACGCCGCGCGGGCCGGTCGGGGTGACGGCGGCGATGTCCACGCCGTGCTCGCGGGCGATCCGGCGGACGAGGGGCGAGATCACGCGCGGCGCGAGCCGCGGCCGCGCCGCCGCCGTGCCGGCGTCCCCGGCGACCGTGTCGGAGGCCTTGTCGGCGGGGCGCGCCCTGCCGCGCCGCCGCCGCGTGCCCGAGGCGCCGCCGGTGCCGTAGCCGATCAGCACGTTGCCCGAGCCCGCCTGCTCCTCCTCGCGGTACCGGGCCGCGGCGGGATCCTCGGACCCGGACCCGGCCCCGGCCTCCCCGACCTCGATGAGCGGCTCGCCGACGCCGAGGACGGCGCCCGGCCCCGCGTGCAGCTTCAGCACCGTCCCGGCGAACGGGACCGGGACCTCGACGGCGGCCTTGGCGGTCTCCACCTCCACCACGACCTGGTCGACCTCGACGGTGTCGCCGACCGCGACCTTCCATTCCAGCACCTCGGCCTCCGTCAGGCCCTCGCCGAGGTCGGGCAGGCGGAACACCCGGGGAGCGACGGCGGTCTTCACGACGCCTCCCGCATGACGCCGCCCGCGAGGGGACGCACCCCGGCGTCCGCAGGCGCGGGCTCCGCCGCCGCCAGGTACCGGGTGTCGGGCTCGTCGTCGAACTGGAGCCGGTCGACGGCGTCGAGCACCCGGTCGGCGTCCGGCAGGTGCGAGCGCTCCAGCTTCGGCGGCGGGTACGGGATGTCGAACCCGCTGACGCGCAGCACCGGCGCCGCCAGCGAGTGGAAGCAGCGCTCCTGGACGCGCGCCGCGATCTCCGCGCCGACGCCCGCGAACCCCTGCGCCTCCTGGACCACCACGCACCGGCCCGTCTTCCGGACCGACGCCACGACGGTCTCGTCGTCGAACGGGACGATCGACCGCAGGTCCACGACCTCCAGCGACCGGCCCTCCTGCGCCGCCGCCTCGGCCGCTTCGAGCGCCACGGAGACGCTGGGCCCGTACGCGACGAGCGTGGCGTCGGTCCCGGCGCGCCGTACCGCCGCCCGCCCGATGCCGGCGGGGCGCCGGTCCTCGGGCGAGACCTCGCCCGAGGACCAGTACAGCCGCTTCGGCTCCATGAAGACCACCGGGTCGGGGTCGGCGACGGCGTCGCGCAGCAGCCAGTACGCGTCGTCCGGCGTGGCGGGCGTGACCACCTTCAGGCCGGGGGTGTGCGCGTAGTAGGCCTCGCTGGAGTCGGAGTGGTGCTCGACGCCGCCGACGCCGCCCGCGAACGGGATGCGGACCACCATCGGCAGCGGCACCATGCCGCGGGTGCGGTTGCGCATCTTCGCCACGTGCGAGGCGATCTGCTCGAACGCCGGGTAGGCGAACGCGTCGAACTGCATCTCCACGACCGGGCGGAACCCGCCCATCGCCATGCCGACGGCCAGCCCGACGATGCCCGCCTCGGCGAGCGGGGTGTCGAAGCACCGGTCCTCGCCGAACTCGGCGGTCAGCCCGTCGGTGATGCGGAAGACGCCGCCGAGCGGGCCGACGTCCTCACCGAACACCAGGACCCGCTCGTCCTCGCGGAGCGCGTCCCGCAGCGCGGCGTTCAGCGCCTGCGCCATCGTCATCGCGGCCGTGCGGCCCGTCATCGTCGTCATGTCAGTCCTCCAGGGCGGCCAGCTCGGACGCCAGCTGGGCCCGCTGCTCGCGCAGCTGCGGCGTGGGCTCGGCGAAGACGTGCTCGAACAGCTCCAGCGGCGTCGGCGCGGGCTCGGGGTCGGCGTTCAGCGCGTCGCGGACGCGGGCGGCGAACTCCTCGGCGGCCTTGTCCGCCGAGGCGACCGCCTCGTCGTCGAGCACGCCCCGGCCGCGCAGGTAGGTCTCCAGGCGCGCGATGGGGTCGGCGGCCTCCCAGCGCGCGACCTCCTCGTCCTCCCGGTAGCGGGTGGCGTCGTCGGCGTTGGTGTGGGCGTCCATGCGGTACGTGTGCGCCTCCACCAGCGACGGGCCGCCGCCCGAACGCGCGTGCTCCACCGCCGACGCCAGGACGGACAGCACCGCGACGAGGTCGTTGCCGTCCACCTGCTCGGACCGGACGCCGTAGCCGACGCCCTTGTAGGCGAGCGCGGGCGCGGCGGTCTGCTTGGCCAGCGGCACCGAGATCGCGTACCGGTTGTTCTGCACGAAGAACACCACGGGCGCGCGCCGGACCGCCGCGTAGTTGAGCGCCTCGTGGAAGTCGCCCTCGCTCGTGCCGCCGTCGCCGACGAAGGCCATCACGACGCCGTCCTCGCCCTTGCGGCGCAGGGCCTCCGCCATCCCGACCGCGTGCAGGGTCTGGGTGGCCAGCGGGGTGCACTGCGGCGCGACCCGCACGGCGGCGGGGTCGTACCCGCAGTGCCAGCCGCCCTGCAGCAGCGTGAGCACCTCCGCGGGGTCGAGCCCGCGGGCGACCAGGGCCACCGAGTCGCGGTAGGTGGGGAACAGCCAGTCGCCGTCGCGCAGCGCGAGCACCCCGCCGATCTGGCAGGCCTCCTGCCCGCGGCTCGACGGGTACACCGCGAGCCGGCCCTGCCTGGTCAGCGCCGTCGCCTGCCGGTCGAAGCGGCGCCCGAGGACCATCCGGCGGTAGGCCTCCAGCAGCTCGCCGTCGGCGGGCGCCGTCCGGCCGGCCGGGGGGTCGGCGGGCGTGCCGTCCTCGGCGACGAAGCGCACCGGGACGGCGGACGGCAGCAGGCCGTCGACCGCCGGCCGGTGATCGCGCACGGGTTCCCGCGCGGGCCTCGGTGCCCGCGCCGTCGGGGGCTTCCGCGTTGCCATGGCGCGCCTCACTTTCTCTGGACGCTTGACGACCAAAGCGTCCGTCCCGGCGACCATCTGTTCAAGACATGCCGGATAATGAGCGACAAGTGGTTCTCAATGGGGCGTGAGGGTGGCCAAATGTCGAACGATGACGCCGCGGACGGCGCCTGGCCGGGACGTTCTGCCGGACGGCTGGACGCGGTGGACCGGGCGATCATCGCCGAGCTGCTCCGCGACGGCCGGATCTCGGTGCGCGCCCTCGCCGAGAACGTGCACGTCTCCCGCGCCAACGCCTACGCGCGGCTCACCCGGCTGATGGACGACGGCGTGATCACCGGGTTCACGGCGGAGCTGGCGCCGCACCGGGCGGGGCTCGGCACCAGCGCGTACGTCTCGATCACGATCGAGCAGAACTCCTGGCGGGCGGTGTCGGCCGGGCTCAAGGAGATCACCTACGTCGAGCACTTCGCGATGGTCGGCGGGGACTACGACGTGCTCGCCCTGGTCAGGGCCCCGGACAACGCGGCGCTCAGGCACGTGGTGCTGGAACGCGTCCAGGACATCCCCGGTGTCCGCGCCACCCGTACCTGGCTGGTGTTCGACGAGGCCCGCGGTCGCGGAGCGGAGTGGGGCGCGCCCCCGGCCGGGTGAAACACGGGCCAGGGGGCGGAGTGGGGCGCGTGCCCGGCCGGGCGGAACGCGGCCGCCGCCCGGCTCGTCCGTGACGAGGGGGCGGCGGCGGGCTCTCGCGTCAGCCGAGGGTCTCGTGCACCTCGCCGGAGAACATGGTCGTGGAGGCGACCTCGTACTTCGCCGCGTCCTCGGCGGCCGCGGCCATCTCCGGGCTGCCCAGTGCCGCCGCGAGGGCGTCGCCGTCCTCGAACCACAGCTCGGCGACGAGGTAGGGCGCGCCCGCGCCGAGCGCCTGCGGGCGCGTCAGGGTGAACGACTTCAGGCCGGGCAGGGCGTGCACGAGCGGGACGTGCACGCTCTCGTAGCGCTCGTCGAACGCCGCAGGGTCGGCGGGGGAGAAGTACTGGACGGTGAGGCGGTGCATGCGGTCCTCCAGGGTGGATGCGGCCGGCCAGGTCCGGGCCTCCTCACCGTAGCCCGCGGGCCCGGCGCGCGGGGGAGGCGGTCCCGGGCAACGGGCGACGGGCGGCGGGCTGTTGCGCGGAGGCGCCGTCCCATGCGACCGTATTACTGACCGAACGATAAGTAATTCGTTCGACCGGTGAGGGAGCGGACATGACGACGACCCCCGTGGACCCCGCGCCGCAGGAGGCGGCGCAGGAGCGGTTCGACGCGACGATCGCGCGGGGCGACCGCATCGAGCCCCGGGACTGGATGCCGGACGGCTACCGCCGGACCCTCGTCCGGCAGATCGCCCAGCACGCGCACTCGGAGATCATCGGGATGCAGCCGGAGGGCAACTGGATCGGCCGCGCGCCGTCCCTGCGCCGCAAGGCGATCCTGCTGGCGAAGGTGCAGGACGAGGCCGGCCACGGGCTGTACCTGTACTCGGCGTGCGAGACCCTCGGCGTCTCCCGGGCGGAGCTGACGGAGATGCTGCTCGCCGGCCGGCAGAAGTACTCCTCGATCTTCAACTACCCGACGCTGTCGTACGCCGACGTCGGCACGATCGGCTGGCTCGTCGACGGCGCCGCGATCTGCAACCAGGTGCCGCTGTGCCGCACCTCCTACGGCCCCTACGGCCGCGCGATGATCCGGATCTGCAAGGAGGAGTCGTTCCACCAGCGGCAGGGCTACGAGCTGCTGATGACGATGATGCGCGGCACCGACGAGCAGCGCGCCATGGTGCAGGAGTCGGTCGACCGGTTCTGGTGGCCGTCGCTGATGATGTTCGGCCCGCCGGACGCCGAGTCCCCGAACAGCGCGCGGTCGATGGCGTGGGGCGTCAAGCGCAACTCCAACGACGAGCTGCGGCAGAAGTTCGTCGACATGACGGTCCCGCAGGCCGAGGCGCTCGGGGTGACGCTCCCCGACCCGGACCTGCGCTGGAACGACGAGCGCGGCCACTACGACTTCGGCGAGCCGGACTGGGCGGAGTTCGCCCAGGTCGTCGGCGGGAACGGGCCGTGCAACGCGCAGCGGCTGGCGCACCGCCGCGCCGCCCACGAGGACGGCGCCTGGGTGCGCGAGGCGGCGACGGCGTTCGCCGAGCGGTCCGGTAAGGGAGGCCAGTGATGACCGACAGGCGGGAATGGCCGCTCTACGAAGTGTTCGTCCGCGGCAAGCGCGGCCTCAACCACGTGCACGTCGGGTCGCTGCACGCCCCCGACGACGTGATGGCGCTGCGGCACGCCCGCGACGTCTACACGCGCCGCAACGAGGGCGTGAGCATCTGGGTCGTGCGGGCCGACGCGATCACCGCGTCCAGCCCGGACGAGAAGGACCCGCTGTTCGCGCCGAGCGGCGACAAGGTCTACCGGCACCCGACGTTCTACGACATCCCCGACGACGTCCCGCACATGTGAGGGCGGACCACCGATGAGCGACGACCTCCTGAACAGCGACCTCGGCGGCGTCTTCGACGGCCTGGCCGGCGGCGAGTCCTCGCAGTGGGCGTTCGGCACCGGCTTCGAGGACCCCCTCGCCGGCGTCGACACGGCCGTGCCGGACGGCGTCGACCGCGCCGACCTCGCCGCGTACTGCCTGATGCTCGGCGACGACGCGCTGATCATGTCGCAGCGCCTGTCGGAGTGGTGCAGCCGCGCCCCCGACCTCGAAGAGGACATCGCGCTGGCGAACATCGCCCTCGACCTGCTCGGGCAGGCGCGGCTGCTGCTGTCGCGGGCGGCCGCCGCCGACCCCGCCGCCGTGCCCGCCCTCCCCGAGGGCTCGCCGGTGCCGGGCGAGGACGCGCTCGCCTTCTTCCGCGAGGCCGGGGAGTTCCGCAACGTCCGCATCGCCGAGGTGGCCAACGGCGACTTCGCGCATGTCGTCGTCCGCCTGCTGCTGTTCTCCGTCGTCCGGCTCGCGCTGCTGGAGCGGCTCAGCGCGAGCGCCGACCAGGTGCTGGCGGCGGTGGCGGCCAAGGGCGTCAAGGAGGTCACCTACCACCGCGACTGGGCGGGCCGCTGGTTCCTCACCCTGGCGCAGGGCACCGAGGAGTCGCGCCGGAGGCTCGTCGCCGCGCTGGACGCGCTGTGGCCGCTCCAGCCCGAAATGGTCACCGCGCACCCTCTCGAAGCCTCGCTCGCCGAGGCCGGCGTCGGCGTCGATCCCGCCGCCGTCCGCGACGAGACCGACGCCGTCCTCGACCAGGTCTTCGCCGTCAGCGGCGTCGAGCGTCCGGACCGCGCGCCCCTCGCGGGGATCGGCGGGCGGACGGGCCGCGACGGCATGCACACCGAGGCGCTCAGCCGCCTGCTCGCCGAGATGCAGGTCGTCGCGCGCGCACACCCGGGCGGGCGCTGGTGAACGCCCTCGCGACGGCCCGCGAGCGCGCCCGCGAAGCGGCCGGGCGGGTGCGCGACCCCGAGATGCCGATGCTCACCCTCGCCGACCTCGGCGTGCTGCGCGGCGTCGACCTCGAGCCCGCACCGGACGGCGGCGAGACCGTGGTCGCCTCGATCACCCCGACCTACACCGGCTGCCCGGCCCTCGCGACGATGCGCGACGACCTCGTCCACCGGCTGAACGACGCGGGCTTCCCGCGCGTCCGGGTCCGCGTCGTGCTGGACCCGCCGTGGTCGAGCGACTGGATCTCCGAGCGCGGGCGCGCCGCGCTGCGGGCCGCGGGCCTGTCGCCGCCCGGCCCGGCCCCGCGGCGCACCGGGCCGGTGGCGCTCACGCTCGGGCCGGCCCGCCGCGCCCCCGCCTGCCCGCGCTGCGGCTCCGCGTCCACCCGGCTGACCTCCGAGTTCGGCGCGACCGCGTGCAAGGCCCTGTACCGCTGCGCCGACTGCCTCGAGCCGTTCGAGCACGTCAAGGAGATCTGACATGACCACCCTCGCGCCCGGCGCCGCACCCGCCCGGTCGGCGGTGTTCCATGAGCTGACCGTCGCGGCGGTCGACCGCCTCTGCGAGGACGCCGCCGCGATCACCTTCGACGTCCCCGCCGGCCTGCGCGACGCGTACGCGTTCCGGGCCGGGCAGTCCCTCACCCTGCGCCGCTTCGTCGACGGGCGGGAGGAGCGCCGCTCCTACTCGATCTGCGCGCCCGCCGGCGCCGCGCCGCGCATCGGCGTCCGGGAGATCCCCGGCGGGCTGTTCTCGTCCTGGCTCGTCAACGAGGTCAGGCCGGGCATGCGCATCGAGGTGCAGACCCCCACCGGCTCCTGGCAGGCGGACCCGGAGGCGGGCGAACGGCACCTGTGCATCGCCGCCGGCTCGGGCATCACCCCGATGCTGTCGGTCGCCTCGACGGTCCTCGCCCACCCCGGCGCGCAGGTGTCGCTGCTGTACGGCAACCGCACCAGCCGCACCGTGATGTTCGCTGAGGAGCTCGGCGACCTGAAGAACCGGTACGGGCCGCGGTTCCAGCTCGTCCACCTGCTGTCCCGGGAGCCGCGCGACGTCGAGCTGTTCTCCGGCCGCCTCGACGGCGACCGCCTCGCGCGCCTGCTCACCGGCCTGGTGCCCGCCGAGGTCTTCGACCACGTCTGGATCTGCGGGCCGCTGCGGATGGTCGAGGACGCGCGGAAGGTCCTCGCCGACCTCGCCGTCCCCGCGCGGGTGCATGTCGAGCTGTTCTACGTCGACGCGCCTCCGCCGCAGCCGCGGCGCGCCGACGACGCCGTCGCCGGCGCGACGGCGGAGCTGACCGTCGTCCTCGACGGCCTGCGCACGACGTCCCGGGTGTCCCGCGAGACGACGATCCTGGAGGGCGCCCAGCGGACCCGCGGCGACCTCCCGTTCGCCTGCAAGGGCGGCGTCTGCGGGACGTGCCGCGCCCGCGTCCGCGAGGGCGAGGCCGACATGCGCCGTAACTACGCCCTCGAACCGTCCGAGGTCGACGCCGGGTTCGTGCTGACCTGCCAGTCGTTCCCGGCCGGCGACACCGTCACGGTCGACTACGACGCCTGACCGACGCCTGGAACGGAGCGCCAGCGGAGTGGAAGGCGGCGGTCAGGCTGCTTTTGTCGGGGGGGTATGGGGGGTCGTCCCCCCACAGGGTCACTGACCGACGCCTGGAACGGAGCGCTAGCGGAGTGGAAGGCGGCGGTCAGGCTGTTCTTGTCGGGGGGTGTGGGGGGTCGTCCCCCCACAGGGTCACTGACCGCTGCGGGCGGTCTCGTGGCGGGCGAGGCCGTCGAAGGCGAGCGCGGTGACGGCGTCGGCGACGGCCGCCGTGTCGTAGGCGCCGTCCGGCCGGTACCACTCGACCAGCGAGTTCACCATGCCGAACAGCAGCCGGCTCACCAGCGCGGGCGGCACGTCCCCGCGCAGCGCGCCCTCGGCGACGGCGTCCGCGACGAGTTCGGCCAGCCGGTCGTCGATCCACCGGCGGCGCTCCAGCGCGGCCAGCTCCACCTCGCTGTTGCCCCTCACCCGCAGCAGGAGCGTGACGGTCGGCTGGTGCGCGACGAGGACCTCGACGCTGCGCCGCACCACCGCGCGCAGCCGCTCGTAGGCGGTCGTCCCCTGCTGCGCGCGCGACGCCTCGGCCACGGCGGCGGTGAGCTCGTCGAGGGCGTCGTCGAGCGCCTGGCCGAGCAGCTGCTCCTTGCCGGCGACGTGGTGGTAGATCGCGGGCTTGGTGAGCCCGAGCTCCCTGGCGAGGTCTCCCATGCTGGTGGCGTCGTAGCCCTTGCGGTTGAACAGCTCCACGGCGGCGCGCAGGATCGCCGCCTGGTCGTGGCCGGGACGGCCACGCCGGCGGCGCGGAGCGGATCCCTCCGGACCGGTCGTCACCACGACCGCAGCATCTCACGCGCGCCGGGGGCGCCGACCGGGTCGGGCCGTGCCTGACCGGACGGTGTGATCTGCGTAACCTTGCCGCCGCGTGAGGGCGCGAGCCGCCTTCGGCATATTCCCTGGTAAATCGGTATGTTTTATAGGTTTTTGCCGGAAGCGGGGACGTCCGTGCAGGTCGGGCGGGCTTTCGGCGGGCTTCCCAAGGACCGGTTCCGTGTGCATCCTTGGGGACATGAACGCGACGGAGGTACTGGTGGCGAGGCGCCACATCGACCTCCTCCGCGTGTGCAGCGCGTCCTGTTGAACCGCTGATCCGCACATCACGGCCGATGACCGGCCGCCCCTCTCTCTCCTCCGCCCGGCAGCGCCGCCGCGCCGGATCCCTCCTGCCTGCCTTCCTTCCGTCCGCCCCTGTCCCGGAGGTGCCGCGTGTCCACCGACCTGCTCGATCCGCCCCGATCCGCGCTCCCCGGAGCCGCGGCGCCGACGGCCGCGGCGCGCTCGGGCGCCGTGGCGCTGTCGCTGCTGCGCCGCGTCCGCAAGGCCGGCGGGCTCGTCGTCGTCCTCGCCCTCTGGGAGGCCGGCGCCCGCGCGGGCTGGTACGGCAGCACCACGCCGCCGCTCAGCGACGTCGCCGTGCGTGGCTGGGAGATGGCCTCGTCCGGCGAGCTGTTCAGCAACCTCGGCGTGTCGCTCCTGCGGGTGCTGAAGGGGCTCGCGATCGGGCTGCCGCTCGGCCTCGTGCTCGGCCTGCTCTCCGGGCTGTTCCGGATCAGCGAGGACATCATCGACGCGCCCGTCCAGGCCGTCCGGATGCTGCCGCACCTCGCGCTCGTGCCGCTGTTCATCATCTGGTTCGGGATCGGCGAGACATCCAAGGTCGGCCTCATCGCGGTCGGCGTCGTGTTCCCGCTCTACATCAACGTGTTCCACGGCATCCGCGGCGTGGACGAGCGGCTGGTGGAGTCGGCCCGGACCTGCGGCCTCGGCCGGCTCGGGCTGGTCCGGAAGGTCGTCCTGCCGGGCGCGCTCCCGCAGATCCTCGTCGGGCTGCGGCTGTCGCTCGGCGTCGCGTGGCTGACCCTCGTCGTCGTGGAGCAGTCGGCGACCGCCAGCGGCATCGGCTTCCTCATCAACCAGGCCACCCAGTTCATGCAGATGGACACGGTCTTCCTGGTGCTCGTTCTGTACGCGGTGCTCGGCGTGTCGACGGACCTGCTGGTCCGGCTCATCGAGCGGCGCGCGCTGGCCTGGCGCAAGGGGCTGGTGGCGCGATGACCGCCGCCCTGCGGAACGGGGTGCGCGTCCGCGGCCTCCGGCGGGTGTTCGGCGACCGGACGGTCCTGGACGGCGTCGACCTCGACATCGCGCCCGGCGAGTTCGTCGCGCTGCTCGGCGCGAGCGGCTCCGGCAAGAGCACGCTGCTGCGCGCCCTCGCCGGGCTGGACGGCAGCGGGAGCGGCGAGGTCGACGTCCCCGCCGGGCGCGCCGTCGTCTACCAGGAGCACCGGCTGCTCCCGTGGAGCCGCGTGTGGTCCAACGTGGTGCTCGGCCTGCGCGGCCGGGACCTGCGCGAACGGGCCGAGGCGGCGCTGGCCGAGGTCGGGCTGGCGGCGCGCGCCGACGCGTGGCCGCTCACCCTGTCCGGCGGCGAGTCGCAGCGCGTCGCGCTCGCCCGCGCCCTCGTCCGGACGCCCGACCTGCTGCTGCTCGACGAGCCGTTCGGCGCGCTGGACGCCCTGACCCGGCTCAACGCGCAGGCGCTCGTCGCCGACCTGTGGGCCGAGCACCGGCCCGCCGTCCTGCTCGTCACCCACGACGTCGAGGAGGCGCTGCTGCTCGCCGACCGCGCGCTGCTGCTCGCCGGCGGCCGGATCGCGCGGGAGTACACCGTCGGCCTGCCGAGGCCGCGGTCCCTGGACGACCCGGAGTTCATCGCGCTGCGGCGCGACCTGCTCGACGGCCTCGGAGTACGGGCCGTCGCGACAGCCAAGGAGACCCGATGAACGAACTGACCGCCGACGTCCTCGTCGCGGGCGGCGGGCCCGCCGGAGCCTGGGCCGCCGTGAAGGCCGCGGAGGCGGGCGCGAGCGTCGTCCTCGCCGACAAGGGGTACCTCGGGACGAGCGGCGCGACGGCGTCGGCCGGCACCGGGGTCTGGTACGTCGAGCCGGAACCGGCGGCGCGGGAGACCGCGATGGCGAGCCGGGAGGGCCTCGGCGGGCATCTCGCCGACCGGGAGTGGATGGCGCGCGTCCTCGACCAGACGTACGCGAACATGAACGAGCTCGCCGAGGTCTCGAAGTACCCGTTCCCCGTGGACGAGGACGGCCGGCAGATCCGGCGGGGCCTGCAGGGGCCGGAGTACATGCGGCGGATGCGCGTGCGGGTGCGCCGCGCCGGGGTCCGGGTCCTCGACCACAGCCCGGTCACCGAGCTGCTGGCGGACGGGTCCGGAGCCGTCGCGGGCGCGGCCGGGTACCACGTGCGGGAGGACCGGCCGTTCAGCGTCCGCGCCGGTGCGGTCGTGCTGGCCACCGGCGGGTGCGCGTTCCTCAGCAAGGCGCTCGGCTGCGACGTCAACACCGGCGACGGTGCGCTGTTCGCGGCGGAGGCGGGCGCGGAGCTGTCCGGGATGGAGTTCTCCAACGCCTATGCGATCGCCCCGGCGTTCACCTCGGTGACGAAGACGGCGTTCTACTCGTTCGCCACCTTCTACCGGTCGGACGGCAGCGTCCTGGAGGGCGCGGGCAGCCGGCGCGGCCGGTCCGTCATCGCCCGGACCCTGCTCAGCGAGCCCGTCCTATGCCGGATCGACCAGGCCACCCCCGAGGAGCAGCGGGCGATGCGGCTCGCGCAGGCGAACTTCTTCCTGCCGTTCGACCGGCAGGGCATCGACCCGTTCACGGACCTGTTCCCCGTGACGCTGCTCGCCGAGGGGACGGTCCGCGGCACGGGCGGCATCCGGATCGCGGGCGCCGACTGCTCGACGACGGTGCCCGGCCTGTTCGCGGCGGGCGACGCCGCCACCCGCGAGCTGATCTGCGGCGGCTTCACCGGCGGCGGCAGCCACAACGCGGCGTGGGCGATGTCGTCCGGCACCTGGGCCGGGCGGGGCGCCGCGCGCTACGCCGCCGGGCTGGGCGGACGGGCGGCCGCGCGTCCCGTGCGGGCGCTCGGGGAGGCCGGCGTGCGGCCGTCCGGTCGCGCGGCGGGCGGCCACGCCGAGCATGTCGCGGCCGTCCAGGCGGAGGTGCTGCCCTACGACAAGAACCTCCTGCGCACCGGCGACCGCCTCGCCGCGGCGCTGGCGTCGCTCGACGGGACGTGGCGGGAGCTGCGCGGCACGCTCCGCGAGGACGGCGCCGGGGTCGTGCGGGCGCGGTCGGCCGCCGCGATGGCCGCGCACGCCCGCTGGATGTACAACGCCGCGCTCGCCCGGACCGAGACGCGCGGCATGCACAAGCGGCTCGACCTGCCCGAGCAGGACCCGGCCCAGCGGCGCCGGCTCGTCACCGGCGGCCTCGACGAGGTGTGGACGCGGCCGGAGGCCGGGGCCCTGGCGGTGGCGTCGTGATCGAGATCGTCTCGCGGGACCGGTGCATCGCCTGCGACAAGTGCGTCGCGGTCTGCCCGACCAACGTCTTCGACCGCGGCGCGGACGGGATCCCGGTGCTCGCCCGGCGGGACGACTGCCAGACCTGCTTCATGTGCGAGGCGTACTGCCCGGTCGACGCCCTGTTCGTCGACCCGCGCTCGCACCCGCTGCCCGAGCCGCCGGACGAGGCGGTGCTCGCCGCGGGCGGGCTCCTCGGCAGCTACCGCGAGCAGATCGGCTGGGGCCGCGGGCGCACCCCCGGCGCGCGGCTCGCGGTCGGTCCCTCGCTGGACCGCGCGGGCGCCCCGCTCACCTCCTGACAGCACGCGACCCCTGCACACCCCCGCAGAATCCCTGAAAGGCATCAACGTGAGAATTCCCCGGGTGCTGGCCGCCGGCCTGCTCGTCCTCGCCGCGGCGGCGTGCGGCTCGTCCGCGGCCGCCGGCGGCTCCGGGACGCTGCGCGTCGGAGTGATCGGATCGGCCGTCGGCAACAAGCTGACCCGCGCCGTCGGGTTCCTCGACGAGCGCGGCGAGCTGCTGCCCGCGCTGAAGGCCGCCGGCGTCACCAGGATCAAGGTCGCGACGTTCCAGAACGGCCCCGACCTGAACCAGGCGCTCGCCGGCGGCTCCCTCGACATCGGCATGTACGGCGACACCCCCGCGCTGATCGGGCGCGGCCAGGGTCTGCCGACCCGGCTGGTGTCGCTCAACTCGGTCCGCCTGGACGCCGCGATCGTCGCGAAGAAGAACGGCGGGCCTGCGTCCCTCAAGGACCTGCAAGGCAAGGTGATCGGAGTGCAGACCGGCTCCTACATCCACCGCTACCTGCTCGGCGCGCTCCAGCAGGCGGGGGTGAAGCCCAAGCAGATCATCCACATGTACACGCCGGCGATCATCGCGGCGCTGGAGAAGGGGTCGATCGACGCGGGCGGCCTGGTCTCCGCCGACCAGGTCGCCGAGGAGGCGAAGGGCTACCGGTCGATCGACGTCGCGTCCCGCGACCATCCCGATCTGCTCGGCACGTCCGTCACCGTCGTGACGGAGAAGTACCTGTCCGGGCACAAGGACATCGTCAAGGTGTGGCAGCAGGCCGAGACGAAGGCCTCGCAGGTCGCCAAGGCGAACTGGGCCGGCTACACCGCGTACGTCGCCAAGACCGGCGGGTACGCGCCGCAGGTCACGCTCAAGACGACGCTGAAGGACCAGCTGCCCGACGAGCCGTTCCCCGCCGACGGGCTGAAGCTGCTCGACGGCACCAAGACCTTCCTCGTGCAGCAGAGGCTCGTGAAGAAGGACTACACGCTCGACTCCTGGCTCGCGCCCGGAGCGAAGGCGTGATCGAGCTGGACGCCGACGTCCTCGTCCTCGGCGGCGGCCCCGCCGGGGCGTGGGCGGCGCTCGCCGCGGTCGGCGCGGGGGCGCGCGTCGTCCTCGCCGACAAGGGGTACTGCGGCACCAGCGGGCCGACCGCGTCGGGCGGCAACAACCTCTGGTACGTCCCGCCGGACGCGGGGGCGCGCGAGCGCGCCGTCGCCGAGCGGTTCGAGCAGAGCGCCCGGCTCGCCGACCGCCGCTGGATGTCCCGCGTCGTCGACGAGACGTACCGGCGCGTCGACGACCTCGCCGCGTTCGGCTACCCGTTCGCGATCGACGACGACGGCGTGGAACGGCGCGGCAGCCTCCAGGGCCCGGAGTACATGAAGCGGATGCGGCGCCGCGTGCACCGGTCCGGCGTGACGATCCTCGACCACCATCCGGCGCTTCGCCTGCTCGCGGACGACGCGGGGACCGCGTCTGGCGCGTCGGGCATCGCCCGCCAGAAGGGCGGGGAGGCGTGGACCGTCCACGCGGGCGCGGTGGTCCTCGCGACCGGCGGCTGCGCGTTCCTGTCCGGGGCGTTCGGCACCAACGTCGACACCGGCGACGGGCACCTGATGGCCGCCGAATTGGGCGCGGACCTGTCGGGCATGGAGTTCTCCGCCGCGTACGCGCTGTCGCCCGCGCACGGCGCGCACACCAAGGGCCTGATGATGCAGTTCGCCACGTACTACACCGACGACGGGGAGCGGATCGACGTCCCGGATCCGCTCGGGGCCAGGATCCAGGTCGCGGAGCTGCTCGCGGCGGGCCGGAAGGTGTTCGCACGGCTGGACCGGGCGCCCGCGGAACTGCATCAGGCGATGCGGGACGCGCAGCCGAACTACTTCCTGCCGCTGGACAAGGCCGGCATCGACCCGTTCCGCGACCGCTACGAGGTGCGGATGGTTCTGGAGGGCACCGTCCGGGGAACCGGCGGCCTGCGGATCACCGGCGACGACTGCGCGACCGCGGTCCCCGGCCTCTACGCCGCCGGGGACGTCGCGACGCGGGAACTGGTGTCCGGAGCCGTGAGCGGAGGCGGTGCCTACAACGGGGCATGGGCGATCTCGTCGGGCACGTGGGCGGGCCGCGGCGCCGCCCTGTTCGGGACGGGACGCCGCCGCCCACGCGCCCGCGCCGCCGGAAGCGCGGGGCTCGGGCCCGGACGGCTCGACGCGGCGGCGGTCGTCCGGGCGGTGCAGGTCGAGATGCTGCCCCTCGACCGCAACCTGTTCCGGACGCGCGCCGGACTCCGCGCCTCGCTGGCCTCGCTGGACGCGTTGTGGGAGCGGATCACGTCCGAAGGCCTCGCGGGCACGGGCCGCGAACGGCTCCGCGCGCGGTCGGCGGCGGCGATGGCCGCGCACGCCCGCTGGTGCTACCGCGCCGCCCTGGCGCGCGAGGAGTCCCGGGGCCTGCACCGGCTGGAGGGCCTGCCAGCCCTGCCGCGGTTCGAGCACCGCCTGCTCACCGGCGGCCTCGAGGATCCGTGGACGGCCGCGGAACCCCGGGAGGCGGCGGCGTGATCGAGGTGGTGAGCGCGGACCGCTGCGTCCAGTGCGACGTCTGCATCAAGGTCTGCCCGACGGACGTGTTCGACCGCGGCCCCGACGGGCTTCCGGTGATCGCCAGGCAGAGCGACTGCCAGACCTGCTTCATGTGCGAGGCCCACTGCCCGACCGACGCGCTGTACGTCGCGCCGTTCAGCGGACCCGCCCCGGCGGGCTCCCCGCACACCGACGAGGCGGCCCTGGCCGGGGCGTTCGGGGAGTACCGCCGCATCGTCGGCTGGGGGCGCGGCCGCACGCCCGGCAGCCGCGCCGACCGCAACCACATCTTCACCGAACGGCTCCGGACCGCCCCTCGGGACCCCTGATACGCCGGGGGCATGCGTCCGCGGGCCGGGCGCCGGCGCATCATTCTGTGCGGTGATGCGCCGGGTGCGGACGGTCGCCGACACTGGACGCATGATCCGACGAGCAGGGGTCTTCCTCGCCCTCGGGCGCTGTCCGGCGCGATGACCGAACTCGCCATCTTCCACCGTCCCTTCCACCTCCTCGCCGTCTTCGCGGGGGTGTGGGTGGTGGGCGCCGGGTGGATCGGCCGCCGGGCGGACTCGCCGAAAGCCGCCGCCGTCCACGCCTCCGCGTTCCTGACGGGCATGGTCTGCGCCTTCTACCTGACCGTCCTCGCCCTCGCGTCGGAGCTGCGCGGCACCCTCTGGCTCTTCTGGCTCGCGATCGCGCTGACCGGCGGGCCGCTGCTCGGCCTCGCCGGCCGCCTGACCAGGGCCGCGAACGTGCGGGGCAGCCTCGCCGCGGCGGGCCTCGCCGGGCTGCTCATCGCCGAGGCCGTCCGGCTGCAGTTCGGCTACAGCACCCACTACCGGCTGGCCTACGTGCTGTTCAACCTGGCCGGAGCGGTGCTCGTGCTCGGCTGGCTGCCGCGGGGCGCCCGCCGGACCGCCGTCGCCGCGCTCGTCCCGGCGCTCGCGGCGGGCGTGGTCCTCTTCACCGTGATCCCCGTCCTCGTGTACGGCGGCTCCCACCTGCCGTTCCGCTGACGGTGCGGTCCGCCCGGGCGGGCGGGCGCCGGGCCGCCGGGGTCGGCGGCCCGGCCCGCCGGGTCGTCAGCCGAGCTGCCCCTGGACGGCGCGCAGGCCGGCCTGGGCGATGCTCTCGTCGATGGCGCCCTGCGGCGCGCCGCCCACGCCGATCCCCGCGATCGGGGAGCCGCCGGACGCGACCGGGACGCCGCCCGCGAGGAACAGCGTGCCGGGGATGTCGCGGACGGTGGGCTTGTCGCCGGTCGCGTTCCCGGCCAGCTTCGAGGTCGGCTGCCCGAACGACACGGCGGTGAACGCCTTGCGCTTGGCCGACTCGACGGTCTGCGGGCCCGCGCCGTCGCCCTTCACGACCAGGCGCACGTCGCCGGACCGGTCGACGATCGCGACCGCGACGCGCTGCTTCTGCTTCGCGGCCTCCTTCTGCACGGCCGTCGCGATCCGCATGGCGGCATCGGTGTTCAGCGTCCGGACGTCCTGCACGGCCTGCGGCGCGGGCGGCACCTTCACCGGCGCGGCGGTGGACGCGGACGCCCCGGCGGCGGCGGACACCCCGACGGCGCCCGCGACGATGGCGAGCCCGGCGGCCGCCCCGGCCAGGGTTCTGACGCGGACGCGCGGCTTCCCGGACTCCCGCGCGGCCTCGGTCTTCTGCGGCTCCTGCATGACGTTCCCTTCGTGGTGGTGGCGTCGATCCGACGTCTTCGAGCCTCGCCGGGAACGGGCGCCGGGCCATCGCGGGCCCGGTTGATCGCGGAGGTCGGATCGGTGGACGGCCGGATCAACCGATCGGACGATGCCGCCGGTCACCGGGCGGGCGAGGCTGCTCGGGGAAGGCTTGCGCGGCGGTTCGCGGGGGGAGACAGCAGACGTGACGGGCACCGAGCACCGGATCCACCTCGCGATGCACGCGGGGTTCTTCCTGCTGCTCGCGGCGTCCGCGTCCCGGCTGGTGGTCCGGCACGGGCTGGGCGGCACGACCGCCGTGTGGCTCGTGCTGTGCGGAGTGACGGCCGTGGCGTACGCGGCCGGTGTCGCGGGATGGGACGCGCTCGGCCGCCGCGGCCGACTCGCCTGGCTGGCCGTCGTCGTGCTGTTCTGGCTGGCGCTGGACGTCGCGGCGCCGAGCTTCGCCTGGTGCGCGGTCCCGCTGTTCTTCCTCGCGCTGCGGCTGCTGTCGCCGCGCGCCGCGATCGTCACGGTCATCGTGCTCACCGGCGCGGTGATCTTCGCGCAGATCTACCTGGCGGACCGGCTCGACCCGAGCCTGGTGCTCGCGCCGGTCGCGGTCGCCGCGATGTCCGCGGTCATCTTCCTGGAGCTGCAGCGGCTCATCGACGCCCTGGTCCGCACGCGCGGCGAGCTGGCCGCCACGCAGCGCGCGGCGGGGGTTCTGGAGGAGCGCGAGCGGCTGTCCCGGGAGATCCACGACACCCTCGCGCAGGGGCTGACCAGCATGGGGATCCTGCTCCAGGCGGCCGACCGGCAGTGGGACACCGCGCCGGGCGCCGCCCGCCGCCACCTGCGGGACGCGGCCGAGGCCGCCGCGGCGAACCTGGAGGAGGCCCGCCACTTCGTCCGCGCGCTGGCGCCGCCCGGGCTGGGCGCCGGGTCGCTGCCCGGCGCGCTCGCCGACCTGGTCGGCGCGGAGTCGCGGGCCGCCGGCCCGCGCGTGCGGTTCCGGGCGGAGGGGGAAGAATATCCCCTGGACGTCGAGGTGCAGACGGCGATGCTCCGCGTCGCGCAGGGCGCCGTCGCCAACGCCCGCGACCACGCGGACGCGTCCACGGTGATGGTCACGCTGACCTACCTCGACGACGGGGTCTCGCTGGACGTGGCCGACGACGGGTCGGGCTTCGATCCGTCCCGCACGGCGTCCGCGCCGGGCCGCGGCTACGGGATCCCCGCGATGCGGGACCGGATCGCCGAGGTCGGCGGGGTGCTCACGGTCGAGAGCGCGCCCGGCGCGGGGACCGTCGTCGCGGCCGCCGTCCCGCGGCGGGACGCGGCGGGCGAGGGGGAGGGGAGGACCGGATGAGCGCGGTTCGGGTGACGATCGTGGACGACCACCCCGTCGTCCGGGCCGGGCTGCGCGCCCTGCTGGGCGGCGAACCGGACATCGAGGTCGTCGCGGAGGCCGCGGACGGCGAGGAGGCGGTCCGGCAGGCCGGGCTCGTCCCCACCGACCTCGTCCTGATGGACCTGCAGCTCGGCGAGGGCATCGACGGCGTGGAGGCGACCCGGCGGATCCTCGCGCTGCCGGACCCGCCGCGCGTGCTGGTGCTGACCACCTACGACTCCGACGCCGACATCGCCCGCGCGATCGACGTCGGCGCGGACGGGTACCTGCTCAAGGCCGGCCCGCCGGACGAGCTGTTCCGCGGCATCCGCACGGCGGCGCGGGGCGAGACGGCGCTGTCGCCGCGGGTCGCGACCCGGCTGATGAACCGGGTCCGCGAACCGGCCCCGGCGCTCAGCCCGCGCGAGATCGAGATCCTCGAACTGCTGGCCACGGGGCTGTCCAACCAGCGGATCGCGCGCCGCCTGTTCATCAGCGAGGCCACCGTCAAGACGCACCTGGTGCACATCTTCGCCAAGCTCGGCGTCGACACCCGGACGGCCGCGGTGACCGCGGCCGTCGAGCGGCGCCTCATCCGGCTGCCCGGCTGAGCCCGCACGCTCAGCGACGCGGCGGGTTCGCGGTGCCGTCCTCCGGTGCCGTCAGCGGCTCCAGGCCGATCGTGAGGCGCAGCCCCAGGACGTCCGCGACGCGCTCCAGCACCGGCAGCGGCGGGAGCCGGGAACCGGACTCCAGGCGGGACACCGCCGGCTGGTCGAGGCCGGCGAGCCGGGCCAGCCCGGCCTGCGTGATGCCCAGCGCGCGGCGCCGCAGGCGGATCGCCGTGCCGATCGTGTCGTTCACCGGACGTCCTCCTCGTGCTCGGTTCCGGCCGTTCACGCCCCACGATCGCCGCCGCTGGCCCGGCTCCCATCCGGGGATGGTCGGAACGCCGCGATCCGTCCGGGCGACGCGGCGCATCCATCGATCGGTTGACTCCGGCCGCCGGTGCATGGAAAAGCGCGCCCGGAAACCGCTGCGGCACCGGGGATTTCGCCATCCCGAGCCGCCGCCTTACGCATAATTTATTTGCCCTGGAAATTTGGCGACGCCCTTATCGCGTGCTTAGTCTCCACCGCATCGGCCGAAGTCCGGCCGGACGCCGAATCCCTCTCAGCGGGGAGCCGGGGACCCAGGTTCGTTGGGGTGAATCCGCTGGTCGCCAGCGGTAGGGCCGTCTCCTGGCCCGAACCCGTCAGCTAACCCGGCAGGCGGAAAAGGAGAGGTGGACAGCCCTTGGACACGGGCATCCAGGAAATGATCAAGAATCTCGAGTCCGAGCTCGGGTACACGGAGAAGGGAGGCGGCTACACCAAGTTCGGGGATTGGTACTCCAAGAACGTCGACCATTCCTACGACTTCTCGAACGCCGCCTGGTGCGACATGTTCCTCGTCTGGGGAGCGACGAAGGCGGGCGTGGCCAAACAGGTCGGGAAGTTCGCCTACACGCCCTCCCACGCGGCGTTCTTCAAGAAGCACAAGGCGTTCGACACCGAGCCCGCGCCCGGCGCGCTGGTCTTCTACGACTGGTCCGGCGGCAAGAGCATCGACGGTATCGACCACGTCGGGATCGTCACCAAGGTCGACGGCGGGCGGATCCACACCATCGAGGGCAACGTCGACGGCCGGTTCGTCAAGCGGAAGGTCCGCGACCAGGACAGCGTCGTCGGCTACGGGCACCCCGAGAAGGTCCCGATCGGCCGCACGCCGGCCGCCGCGCCCGCGCGGCAGTCCGGCGACCACTCCGGGACCGGCGCGAAGACGGCCGCGATGGCCTACACCCCGCCCGCGCCCGCGGACGGTCCCTCCGTCGAGCTCTGGGGCGCCTTCGGCGCGGTCGCCTTCCTGGTGATCTCGCTGCTGGTCTTCCTCAAGCACGGCCGCGCCACGAGGAGGGAGGACCGATGAAACGGCTCGTGAAGCTGCTGGCGACCTCGGCGATCGCCGGCGGGGCCCTGTTCCATCTGGCCGCCCCGTCCAACGCCGCCGCGCCGCCGGCGCCGCTCCCGCAGGGGGTGGACGTGTCGACCTACGACCGGGGCGTCGACTGGGGCGGCGGCCGCCTCGCGTTCGGCATCGCCAAGGCCACCGAGGGAACCGGTCGCGACGACGCGACCTTCGCCGCGAACTGGGCGAAGATCCGCCAGAACGGCCTGGTCCGCGGCGCCTACCACTACGGGCACCCGAAGAACGACCCCGTGCGGGAGGCCGACCACTTCCTTTCGGCGGTGACGTCGGCCGGCCTGCAGCCCGGCGACCTGCTCATGCTCGACCTGGAGACGACCGACGGTCGTTCCGGCCACCAGGTCAACGAGTGGGCCAAGCGCTGGCTGGATCGCGTCCACCAGAAGACCGGCGTGAAGGCGTTCTTCTACAGCTCGTGGTCGTTCGCGCAGGAGCACGGCGACGGCCTCGGCGGCTATCCGCTGTGGGTGGCGCACTACGGGAAGGCGCCGGGACGGGTGACCGCCCCGTCCCCGTGGAAGCAGTGGACGATCCACCAGTACGCGTCCACCGACCACGACCACAACGTCTCCCGGCTCGCCGCGGACCAGCTCCGCGGCCTCGGCTACGACCCCTCTCACCGCTGAGAGCCCGCGGGACGGGCGGCCCCCGCCCCCGGCCCGCCCGGCCGCCCCGTGGGGCCTTAAGTACCCCGTAATGGGGGGGGCCCCCCGGGGGGCATGGGCAATTCAACCAAGAAAACGATGGAAGG